>JACCZA010000236.1 GCA_013696185.1 Actinomycetota bacterium | reverse complement strand
CCCCCCCCGCGCTATTTCGCCCCACGTATCGTTTCGCGCACGCCCTCGGCAAGTGGGGTGGAGAGCGGCTGCGCCGCCTCGAACTCCTCGGGGAAGGGGAGCGTCGTGGCGGCGTCGTAGGTGATGCGCCCGGCGGAGTCCGGTGCGGCCGCCTCGATCGCCGCGACGATCTCGTCCATCCCGAGGGGCGGCCCGCCGAGGTTCCGCACGACGGCTCCCTCCCGGGCGCCGCGACTCGCCTCGACGAATGCCCGCCCCGCCTCGGGGGCGTAGTGGTACTGGGCCCTCCCGCCGTAGGGGATGCGGTAGTCCTCTCCGCGCGCCGCCGCCTGCATCGCGAGCGTGGGCGCCGCGGTCAGCCCGCCATCTCGTCCGGGCCCGTACACGATGAAGGGGCGCAGGCCGACGCTCGGCACCCCGTCGTCGCGCCAGAGCACCCGGGCTGCCGCTTCGTTCGCCTGCTTGTGCACGCCGTAGAGCGTGTCGGGCTTGCCGGGTGCGTCCTCGGCCACCCGCGTCCCGGCCCCCGCGCCGTACACCGCTGCTGAGCTCGCGTAGGCGAGCCCGCGCACGCCCTCCTGTCGCCGCCGCACAGCCTCGAAGACGTTCTGCGTGCCGACCACGTTGACGAGCGCGCCGCGCGGCGGATCGGCCTTCGCGAGCGGGATCAGCAGGGCGGCGAGGTGGATCACGTTCGTCACCTCGTGCTCGTCGAGCGCCCGCTCGAGCGCGGGCAGATCGGTGATGTCGCCCTCCACGAAGGCGACCCGGTCGAGCCGCTCGGCGCCGAGTACGAGGTCGAGCCGGTGACGGCTGGCACCCGGGAGGTCGAAGGCGACGACCGGAACTCCCTCGTCGAGGAGCGTCCGGGCACACCAGGCGCCGATGCAGCCGAGAGCGCCCGTGACGAGGAACCGCTCCACCTCCGATCAGTCCCGCAGCTCGCGCGCGAGCGTTCGTGAGATGCGGACGAGGCGCCGCGCGGTGAAGGCCATCGAGACGGCGCCGAGCACACCGAGCACGGTGCCGGCGCGCAGCCCCGTTCTCGCGGCGAGCCCGTCCGCGACGCGCTCGGCGAGCGGCCGGCGCCAGCCCGTCAGTCCCGCCTGCCCGATCCTGTGCGCACGCATCTGTTCAGGGGCCATCCTGGTAGACGGTGACGAGCTCGGTGTAGAACTCGATCGCGGCCCGGCCCTGCTCGTGGGGCCCGAAACCCGAGCTCTTGATTCCGCCGAAGGGGACGTGGATGTCGGCGCCCGCGGTCTGCGAGTTGACGTGCAGGAGGCCGGCCTCGAGCTCGTTCACGAAGCGCTGCGTCGTCTCGAGGCTCGTCGTGAAGATCGACGCCGAGAGCCCGAAGCGGACGGCGTTCGCGCGCTCGAGCGCCTCGTCGAGGGTCGAGAAGCGGTAGAGCGAGGTGACCGGCCCGAACACCTCCTCGCAGGAGAGGAGCGCGTCGTCGGCGACTCCCTCGAACACGGTCGGCGCGAGCAGGTAGGCCTCCTCGTCCAGCCGCTCGCCGCCCGCCAGCAGGGTGGCGCCCTCCCGCCGGCTCTGCTCGATCGCCTCGGTGATCTCATCCAGCTGGCGCTCGTTCACGATCGGCCCGACCTCTGTCTCCGGATCTGCGGGATCGCCCACCTTGCCGCGCTCGATCCGGTCGAGGAAGCGTGCCCGGAAGTCCTCGTAGACCGCGTCCTCGACGTAGATCCGGCGGGTCGCCGTGCACTTCTGGCCGGCTGACCAGAACGCGCCCGCGTAGGCGGCCTCGACCGCACGCTCGAGCTTCGCGTCGGCCATCACGATCAGCGGATTGTGGCCGCCGAGCTCGAGCTGCACGCGCTTGCCGAGCCGCGTCGCCTCGTCGCGCACCTCGTGGCCGACCGGCACCGAGCCCGTGAAGGAGATCGCCCGCACGTCCGGGTGGCGCACGAGCGGCGTGCCGACCTCCGAGCCCCTGCCGATCACCACGTTGAGGACGCCTCCGGGCAGCCCCGCCTGCTCGAAGCACTCGGCGAGGTGGAGACCCGTCAGGGGCGCCTCCTGCGCGAGCTTGATCACGACGGTGTTGCCGTAGACGAGCGCCGGAGCGAGCTTCCAGATCGGGATCGCCGCCGGGAAGTTCCACGGCGTGATCAACGCCACGACGCCGAGTGCCCGGCGCACCGTGTAGACGGGAGCGCCCGTCGCCGACTGCTGGTACAGCTCGCCCACCGGCCGCCACGCCTCCCCCGCCGCGAAGCGGAGGATCGCGGCGGCGCGGGCGGCCTCGAGCCGGGCCTCGCGCAGCGGCTTGCCCATCTCCCTCGTCATGTCCTGCGCGATCTCCTCCACGCGCGCGTCGATCGCCTCGGCGGTCCGCAGCAGGACGGCGGCGCGACCCGCCGCGGGCGTGCGGGACCAGGCCGGGAACGCTCCGAGCGCCGCTGCGACCGCGCGCTCGACGTCCTCCGCGCCCGAGGCCGGGAACTCGCCCACGACCTCCGAGGGGCGGGCGGGGTTGCGCTTCTCGTAGGTGCGGCCGGTCGTGCTCGGGGCCCACTCGCCCCCGACGAAGTTGGCGAACGCGGGACGCACGGGCGCCACGATCGTGTCAGACATGGATCTCACCTCTCAAGGTTGCGAAGCGGGTGTCGAGGTCGGCGGCCTCCGCCGGGGTCAGCTCCTCGAGCGGTGGTCGGACCGCGGAGATCGGGAGGCCCGAGACGCTGTGGAGCAGGCGCTTGAGCGCCGCGTGGCGCGGGAAGTCGCCGACGAGCTCGCGCACCTGCGTCAGAAGCTCCTGCCGGGATCCCGCGCGCTCGCCCTGGCGGATCCCCTCAAGCTCCTCCGGCAGGACGTTCGCGAGCATGGTCAGGGTCGCCCTCGCGCCGGCCGCGTAGGCGGCCGAGGCGAACGCGTCCGAGCCGCTCAGCACGAGCAGGTGCGGGAAGTCGCGCAGCCAGCGCACGGTGTGGTCGAGGTCGCCGCCGCTGTCCTTCACCCCCGCGAGCCCCGGGCCGAGCGCGCGGAGTGTCTCGTCGGCGATCGGGACGCCCGTCAGGCTCGGGATGTGGTAGGCGAACACGGGAGACTCGGGCGGCAGCGCTTCCAGCAGGCGGACGAAGTAGCGCGTCGTCCCCGCGCTCGACGTGGCGTAGTACGAGGGCGGCGCGACCAGCACGCCGAGGGCGCCCCGGTCGAGCGCGAAGCGCGACAGCTCGATCGTCTCCGGCAGGGCGTTGCAGCCCGTGCCGGGGAGCAGGCCGAGGCCCGACGGATGCGCGGCGAGGCGCTCGATCACCCGCCGGCGCTCGGCGAGGGAGAGCGAGACGCCCTCGCCCGTCGAGCCCAGCGGCGAGAGGAACCGGACGCCCCGCTCGGCCAGCCAGGCGACGTGCTCGTCGAGCAGGTCGAGGTCGATCTCGGCGCCGCCGTCGGTGAACGGCGTGAGGAGGGCGGGAATCGTCCCCTCGAGACTCACAGGAGCTCCCCGGCGCGCGCCACCGGATTGACGAGCGTGCCGATGCCGGGGACGCGGATCTCCACCGTCTGCCCCGGCGTGAGCGAGATCTCGTCGGGCGGGACGAGGCCGGTGCCCGTGAGCAGGACGCTGCCCGGCGGGACGGGGTTGTCGCGCCGCAGGTAGCCGACGAGCTCCTCGAAGGAGCGCTTCATCCGCGCCGTCGACGTGCGTCCCTCGAAGACGACGTCCCCTTGGGGGTCGCGGATGCGCAGCTCGAGCGCGAAGGGCTGCGACCAGTCATCGGGCTCGAGCACGGCGGGACCGAGGGCGCACGCGCCCGCATAGACCTTCGCCTGGGGCAGGTAGAGCGGGTTCGCGCCCTCGATGTCGCGGGAGGAGACGTCGTTGCCGATCGTCACGCCGACGGGACCGTCCGCGCCCAGGACGAGCGCGATCTCGGGCTCGGGCACGCTCCACGCGGCGTCGAAGCGGACGCCGATCCGCTCGCGCGGCCCGACCGTCCTGCGCCCGGCAGCGTCCTTCAGGAAGAGCTCGGGGCGCTCGGCGTCGTACACGCGGCTGTAGAC
>JACCZA010000215.1 GCA_013696185.1 Actinomycetota bacterium | reverse complement strand
CGGCGGGAGGGCGCGGCGAGCTCAGACATGCGCCGGCACCCTCGCCCCGACGAGCTCGAGCAGCCGCCGCGCACGATCCGCGTAGGTGTGCTCCTCGAGCACCCGCTCGCGCGCCCGCCGTCCGAGCTCCTGCGCGGCCGCAGGATCGGCGAGGAGCTCGCGGTAGGTCGCGACGGCCTCGTCGGCGCTCCGCACGACGAGCAGCTCCTCCCCGGGCTCGAACCACCGCTCGATCCCCGCGTACGGGTTGGAGACGATCGCCGCGCCGGCCGAGGCGAGCTCGAACAGGCGGCTGGTCGAGGACGCCGGCACCGTCGCGTGCGGCCGCCGGCCGATGTTGAGGTTGATCCGGGCGGCGGAGACGACCGCGGCGAGGCGGTTGACCGGCACCCAGCCAAGCTCGCGCGCGCGCCCCAGCTCGCCCTTGAAGTCGCCGCCGGCGACGGCGAAGGACGCCTCGCGCAGCCGCTCGCTCGGCTCAGCGAGCATCGCGGCCAGCCAGTCGCGCCGGAACTTGTCGCCGTAGCCGTAGAAGAGGACGTCGTGCTCCTTCTCGACCGGCAGCGGCTGGAGCAGCTCGGGGTCGGCGCCCCAGAAGAGGGCCTCGGCGCGCCGCGCGCCCAGCTCGAGCAAGCGCTCGAGGCCTCCCTCGGAGTTGGAGAGGACGAGGTCGTACTCGCCGATGTCGGCCCCGTGGTAGATGTTGAAGCCCGTGTCCATGCCGCCGTACTCGGGCAGGCTCATCGGTACGTCGGCGTCGTAGAAGACGACGGGAACGCCGAAGCGCTCGCGCAGCGCCGCCGGGATCCCGCGGAGGTGGCTGGGCGGCACGGTGAAGACGATCACCGCGTCGACGTCGCCCTCGCGCTCGAGGATGCGCTCGAGGTGCCGCTGCCAGCGCGGGGTGACGTAGCGCGTGATCACCTCGCGCACTGCCCGGTCCGCGAGCGAGTCCCGCGGCGCCTCCTCCACCCGGCGCAGATGCGTGTCGCCGCGCACCCGCGCGAGCGCGTCTCGCCCGGCGGCGAAGAGCTCGCCCTCGCGGTAGGTCGGGTTCGGCTCGGCGCGCCACCAGGGAGACTCGATCGCGCGCCCGCGGTAGGGCGTGACGATCAGATCGGCGCCGGCCTCGTAGATCCCCTTCCAGAGCTGCCACCACGCGGGCGTGCAGCCGTAGCGGTAGTCGAGGTCGACCGAGGAGACGACTGCGAGCAGCTTCGGCGGCCGCATCGTGCTCTAGTATGGCCGTGGGGGCGGCGCTCGGCCGGTCTCCCAACACGCCGCTTACATGTCCAGGACCGCCATCGTCACCGGCTCGAGCGGCCTCGTCGGCTCGGAGGCGGTCACCTTCCTCGACGAGCGCGGCTGGCGCGTGCACGGCGTCGACAACAACATGCGGCGCGACTTCTTCGGCGAGCACGGCGACACGTCGTGGAACCTCGAGCGGCTGCGCAACTCGACGCGGCGCTTCACCCACCACGACCTCGACATCCGCGAGCGGGAGGCGATCGGGCGCCTCGTCTCCGAGCTGCGCCCCGCGCTCATCTTCCACTGCGCCGCCCAGCCCTCCCACGACCTCGCCGCGCAGCGGCCGTTCGACGACTTCGAGGTGAACGCGCTTGCGACCCTGAACCTGCTCGAGGCGGCCCGGCAGAGCGCGCCCGAGTCGCCCTTCGTCTTCATGTCGACGAACAAGGTCTACGGCGACGCGCCGAACGAGCTACCGCTCACCGAGCTCGAGACCCGCTGGGACTACGCCGAGCCGTGGCGGCGCGAGGGCGTCGACGAGACGATGCGGATCGACGCGACGATGCACAGCCTCTTCGGGGCCTCGAAGGCGGCCGCCGACCTCCTCGTGCAGGAGTACGGGCGCTACTTCGGCCTCCCCACCGTCTGCTTCCGAGGCGGCTGCCTGACCGGCCCGCACCACGCCGGCGCCGAGCTGCACGGCTTCCTCGCCTACATCGCGCGCGCGCTCCGGGAGGGCATCCCGTACCGGATCTTCGGCCACGGCGGCAAGCAGGTGCGCGACAACATCCACGCCCACGACGTCTGCACCGCGATGATGGCGTTCGCCGAGCGGCCCACGAGCGGGGCCGTCTACAACCTCGGCGGCGGGCGCCCGAACAGCGTGTCGCTGCTCGAGGCGATCGCGCGGCTCGAGCAGCTCGTCGGCCGCAAGCTCCAGACCGAGTACGTCGAGGAGCCCCGCCGCGGCGACCACGTCTGCTACATCAGCGACCTGAGCCGGCTGCGAGGCGACTACCCCGAGTGGGAGGTCACGATCTCCCTCGACGAGATCTTCGAGCAGCTCGCCCGAGACGGTCGCCCGTGAGAGCTTCGCTCTCACGGGCGGTGAAGTCACGGATTCCAACAACTGGGTGGGCTCCCGGGCGAGCAAGTCGCCCTTCGCCCCAAGAGCACACCTGCGCTGAGCTCGAAACTGTGCTCCCTTCGAACAGCGTTCGCTGAGGGGAGCGGTGGAGGGGAACCTGACGGTTCCCCCCACACCCCCTCCCGAGGAGCCCTCAGGGGCGAAGGGTGTTTCGCCTCTCGGTGTCCGAGCAACGCGAGGAGTCGGAGGCCGGAGGGCGATTCACTCGCCCGGGAGGCCAGTCAGTCGTCCGAGCAGCGTGCTCTGTCAGGGAAGGGGGCCCGCGGGAGGAAACCGCAGGTTTCCACCCACGCTTATAAGAGGATGCTGCGGTAGGTGCCGGCCCTCCGCATCCCGACTGCCTCGTAGAGACGCAGCGCGCGCTCGTTCTCGCGGCGGACGAAGAGGCAGACGGCGGGCACCCGCTCGAGCAGGAGCGTGCAGAGGTCGCTGAGCGCCCGTCTCGCGTAGCCACGCCCGCGCGCGTCGGGATCGCACCAGACCTGCTGGAGCTGCACCGCGTCCGGCGTCCAGGCCGAGGCCTCCGCCTTGAACAGGATCGTCGTCCCCTCGACCCACAGCCAGGAGCGCCGCTCGTCGATCTGCGAGCGGGTGCGCCAGCGGAAGGCCGTCGGGTCCCGGGCGAGCGGGTCGACGCCGAGCTCCTCCTCGTGCGCGGCGGCACAGGCGGGCAGGAGCAGGTCGAGATCGTCGAGCGTCGCCTCGCGCAGGGCGGTTCCGCCGCGCTCGGGCGCCTCGCGCAGCTCGTACACGGGCTGCCCGGGACGATCCTCCCGCGGCTCCGGGAGACTCGAGGCGCAGGCGTCCCAGAGCTCGTCGACGGAGCGCTCGGCGCCGATGAACATCCGCGCCCTCCCGCGCAGGACGACGTCCGCGAAGGCGGCGCAGCCGCTGCCCGAGGGGACGACGTTGGCACCCACGTGGCACAGAGCCGTCAGGCGCCCGCGCCGCTCGAGCGCCGTGAAGCGGCCGAGCCTGCGACGGGCGACGTCCTCGAGGAACACCCGCTCGACCGGCTCCTCGGCGCAGAAGTCCAGGATCTGCGCCAGGGCCGGGTCGGTCAGTCGCTCGCGCATCTGGCCGAGACTCTAGGCTTCCGCCCGTGCCGATCCACATCCGAGCCGAGCCTGGCGACTACGGGGAGGCGTGTCTCCTCCCGGGCGATCCGCTCCGCGCCAAGTACATCGCGGAGACGTACTTCGACAACCCGGTGCAGCGCAACGGCGAGCGCGGCCTGCTCGGCTACTCGGGTGAGTGGGAGGGCAAGGCGGTCTCCGTGCAGGGCACGGGCATGGGCTGCCCCGGCGCGACGATCGTGTTCGAGGAGCTGATCCAGCTGGGTGTGAAGAAGCTCCTGCGGGTCGGCACCTGCGGGGGACTGCAGCCGAGTCACGCTCTCGGCGACCTCATCGTCGCCATCTCCGCGGTGCCGGCCGACTCGACGGCGATGCACCTCGTCGGCAACGAGCCGCACTGTCCGACCGCGAGCTGGGAGCTGATCCACGGCTCGGTGCACGCGGCGAAAGAGATCGGCCAGCCGCTGCACGCGGGTCCGATCGTGTCGAGCGACCTCTTCTACAACCCCGACGGGGGCCAGTACGAGCGCTGGTCGAAGCGCGGCGTGCTCGCCGTCGAGATGGAGGCTGCGGCCCTGTTCACCGTCGGGGCGATCCGCGGCGTCGAGGCCGGCTGCCTGCTGACCGTGAGCGACATCGTCGTCCAGGGCGAGTTCAAGCGCATCACGGACGAGGAGCTCCGCTCGGCAGTCGATCGGATGACGCGCGTCGCGCTCGCCACGGTCACGTCCGGCCACTGACCGTCTTCCTCGTCAACCCGGCGTCCGACAACGGCGCGACGGGCAGGCGCTGGCCCGAGATCGCACGCAGCGCCGCAGCGCTCGGGCTGACGGGCGAGGCGATCTTCTCCGAGCGCCCGGGACAGCTGGGCGAGCTCGCCCGCCGGGCGGCCGAGGGAGGTGCGGAGCTCCTCGTCGTCGTCGGCGGGGACGGCTCGGTCAACGAGGTCGCGAACGGGATCGCAGGACACGAGGGGGTCGAGCTCGCGGTGCTCGCGCGCGGCACCGGCTGGGACTTCGTACGCACCTACGCGATCCCCCACCGGGTCGAGGACGCCGTGCGCGTCGCGCTCTCGGGGCGCACCCGCTCGATCGACCTCGGCCGCGCGACCTACCGCTCCTCGGGCGGCGAGACGGGGAGCAGCTACTTCGCCAACATCGCGAGCGTCGGTATGAGCGGCGCGATCGCGCAGCGCGCGAACGTGTCGACGAAGGCGCTCGGCGGGAAGGTGTCGTACCTCTGGGCAACCCTCGCCGTCTTCGCGGGCTGGCAGAACACCGAGGTGCGGGTGTCGGTCGACGGCGAGACGCGAATCGGGCGCATGAACGACGTCGTCGTCGCGAACGGCCGCTTCTTCGGCGGCGGGATGATGATGTGCCCCGATGCCGAGCCCGACGACGGCCTCTTCGACGTCGTGCTGATCGGCGACCTGACGAAGCGGGACCTCCTGCTCACCCTGCCGAAGATCTACCGCGGCAAGCACCTGCCTCACCCGAAGGCGGAGGTGCTCCGAGGCTCCGTCGTCACGGTGGACGCCGAAGCGCACCTGCCGATCCAGCTCGACGGCGAGCAGCCCGGGACGACCCCCGTGCGCTTCGAGGTCGTGCCGCGCGCGCTGCGGGTCAGAGTCCCGGCGTGACGTCCGCCTCCGGCGGGGCCTCGGCCGAGCCCGCGGCGGTGCCGGCGGGCGTGATCACCCTCTGCGGCAGCGATCCCTCCCGAGCGCCCGACAGCTCCTCGACTCGAGCCTCGAGCTCGGTGAGGCGCCGCTCGAGCGCGTCGATCCCGCGCACGCGCCGCTGCAGCTCGTCGACCCGGTCCCGGAGGGAGTTGAACGCCCCGAGCATCCGGTCGCCTCCCGGCGCGTCGGCGAGCCGCCCGATCGCGTCCTCGCCCGCATCCGCCAGCCGGTTCAAGAGATCCCGTCCTGCCGCCATCGCTTGCCGCCTTTCGTCGCGTCGATCCCGGAGACGCGCACGATAGCTGGCCGCGTCAGGCCCGGATCACGACCGGCGTGCCGGCGTCCGCGGCGGCGAACATCCGGCGCAGTGCGTCGTTTCGCACCCTGATGCAGCCGTTCGAGACCGCGCCGCCGATGAGGTAGGGCCGATTGGTGCCGTGGATCGCGATCGGCCCGCCCTGCGTCCAGCCGGTCAGCACCTCGGAGAAGGCGGAGATGCCGATCGCGCCCGGGCCGAAGGGCCCCGAGGGATCGCTCGGCACGAGACGCTGGTTGACGTAGTAGTGCCCCCTGGGGGTCGGCGTCGCAGTCGTGCCGATCGCGGCGCGCGTCTCGAGCACGGGGCGACCGCTGCGATACAGGCGCACGCGACGGTCGGAGAGGTCGACGACGATCCGCGTGCGCACGGGCCAGAGCGACACGGTCCACGGCCGGACGTAGCCGAGCCGCCCGTTCGGCTTCAGCGGCAGCTGGACCCTGTACCAGAGGGGACGGCAATGCCGGTCGACCACGGCCCCGAGGACGCCGAAGACGGTCGACACGCCGTTCACATTGATGCGCTCGAAGCTGGCGAACGGCCTCCCGTCGGGACGCCCGTAGGCGCGGGCGCTGCGCCGGACGATCGCCGCGTACGCGTACCGCGTCGTGCGCAGGCCGCGGTAGGAGCGCGCCGTGCACGAGGCTCCGGATGCTGCCTTCCTCGCCTTGCCGCCTCGTCCGGGATCGGGCGTCAGCGGGCTCGCGAGGGCCGCCGATCCGGCGCCGGCGAGCAGCGCGGCCACGACGAGCGCCGACAGTCCCTTCTTCACCGGATCCTCACATCCCCTTCACCGACTCGAGCGTTATGCCGAGACAAAGTTCCTGCACAGTGTAGGGAAACAGCGTCGTAACGAAAGGGGCGTGCACGATTCTCGACAAGCACCGGCATACGGGCGTGACGAGGTACGAGCTCTGCTCGCGCGCGGGCGTTCCCTACGAGGTCGAGCGAGTCGTCTGCAACGCGTGCGGGCGCATCCTCGCCGAGCGTCCGGTGCGCCGCGCGGTCGCCTAAGAGCCCGCCCGCCCCCGTCGCGGCGCGCGCGATCCCGGGGCGCGGCTGTGCGAGAGTTCTCCGCAGTGGACGGCTTCTCCTTCTCGACCGAGGTGCGTGTGCGCTTCGCCGAGACGGACGCGCAGGGGATCGTGCACAACTCGAACTACGCGATCTGGCTCGAGTTGGCGCGCGTCGAGTACCTCGAGCGTCACGCCGGGGGCTACAACGCGCTGCGCGAGCAGGGGATCGAGGCGCTCGTGACCGAGACGTACATCAGGTTCGGCGTGCCCGTCCACTTCGACGACAGGGTGCGCGTCTGGGCCCGCTGCGTCGATCTGCGCGGCGCCCGTTTTCGCTACGAGTACCGGCTGCAGCGGGGCGAGGAGCGGGTTGCGGACGCCTGGACGCAGCATGCCTGCGTCGACCGGAAGACGTTCCGTCCGACGCGGATCCCCGGCTGGCTCGTGGAGGCGATCGGGCGGGCCGAGGCCGACGACGCTCGGAGGCGCCCCCCGGCCGCCGAGAACCGAGCAGCCGCTCGCTAGAGACCGGCCGGCGGCGGAGGCACCGGCTGGTCGGCGGGGGGCGCGAGCGGCGCGGCGGGCGGAGGCGTCTGGAGGAGCGGCGCGTCCCCCTGCGGCCCGACGGCCCCCGGATCCTCGCCGGTCTCCCCCTTCGTCTTCGGCTTCGGCTCCGGCTTGGGCTTGGGCTTCGAGCCGACCCGCACGAGCGTCGGCTCGCCGCGGTAGTACGACGACCACGTCGTGTCGTGCAGCAGCCCGCCGCTGGCGTCGTACACCCGCCGGCGCACGCTCGTCGAGCGTGACGGCTGGCCGGTCTGGTCGACGACGCTCTGGCCGACGAGCAGGCTCGAGTCGGGAGTGCGCCGGATCGGGGCCGCGGCGACCTCGCTGAGCGGCGCAGCCTCGGACTCGACCCGCCGTCCCGTCTCTGTGCCGTAGACATTGACCGTGAGCGACGAGGCGCCGACGAACGTCCGCAGGAGGAGCCAGTGGGGCGTGTCGTTCGTGAAGCGGAGGTCGAGGTCCGGATAGTTGACGGTCGCGTCGCGACCGAGCGGATAATGGCTGATGTAGAGGGCGTGGTTCGTGCGAGAGTCGATCTGGAGGCCCGCCTCGTACGCCGCGTTGAACGCGGTGGTGGAGACCTGGCAGACGCCGCCGCCGAGCCCATTCTGGAGCTCCCCGTTGATGATCACGGGCGCCTCGAGGAAGCCCTTGTCGGCCGTGCGCTCCCCCGTCGTGTCGTTGAACGAGAAGGTGCGGCCCGGTGCAACCAGCGCGCCGTCGATCAGCTCGGCGACGAGACGGACGTTGTGGATGCGGTTCGGGTCGCCGCCGTACTCGGTCGTGTAGCTGCCGACGACCCCCTCGATCCCCATCGCGCGCGCCTCGGCAGTCGTGCGCTCGGGCAGCGCCGTTCGCACCGCGACCCGCGCGAGCCGACTCCTCGGCCGGGTCAGGGCGGCGAGCACGGAGGCGCTCGTCGCCTCGACGTCGAGCGACCGGCCTTCGGCGGCGGGGACGATCTCCACCGACGAGCTCGAGACCTCGAAGGCTGCGTCCGAGGGCTTGCGGTCGACCACCTTGCGCAGGCGCTCGAAGTAGCGATCCGACCGAGGGCCGCCGATCGCAAGGACCTTCCGCCCGTCGCCCGGGAGCTCGAGCAGCCCCGCGATCCGCCAGCGCGGCAGCCGCCAGCGGGTCTGCCCGAGCGCGAGCCGGACGGGAGCCGACAGGGCCAGCCGGGTGTCGGCGAGAGCCGGCGCGAGCGCGGCGGTGGTGACACGAGGCGTCTCGATCTCGACGGGCAGCCCCACAGGAGCCCGGGTGAGCCCGGCCAGCGCACGCACGACGACGCTCTCGGCAGCCTGCCGCTCGAGTGTCAGCCCGGGCACGCCGTCGACGACGGACGGCCTGAGGCCCCGCAGCCTGATCGCGGCATTCCGGGGCTCGCGGTCGACGGCCTTCGCGACCCGCCGGAGCTGGTACTCGAGCGCGCGCCCGAACACCCGCGTGGGCGGCGCCAGCTCCGCTCCGAGCACGCGCGTCTGCAGGCGCCGGAAGCCGCGCACCGGCCCGAATCCCTCGCCCTGCAGGCGGGCGGCGGCGACCGCTGCCGCGAAATCGACGTGGACGCCGAGGCTCCTCGGCGTGACGTGGAAGCGCCGGGAGCCCGCCACGAAGGTGACCGGCACGCGCGAGAGTGCGTCCGCCCGCTGCTCGAGCATCGCCTGCGCGGCGCTCGCCTTCAGCCCGCCGACGTCGACGCCCGCGATCGTGACGCCCTCCGCGAGGGTGTCCGGCGAGCCCGCGAAGGCCAGGCCGAGTACGGCGCCGCCGAGCGTGAGCACCACAGCGGCCGCAGGCAGCCACCGGCGCACGAGCCGATCGCGCACCCGGGAGC
>JACCZA010000183.1 GCA_013696185.1 Actinomycetota bacterium | reverse complement strand
GCGTCACGCCGTCGCGGCGGGCGCCTCGACGTCCTCGGCCGGCGGGGTCGGCACGCTCTCGAGCGACTCGCGCACGACGTCCTCGCCGCGGATCCGTTGCACCCAGAGCTCCGGCCGGAGCGTCAGTCGGTGCGCGAGCGCGGGAACGGCGATCGCCTTCACGTCCTCCGGCGTGACGAAGTCGCGGCCCGCGAGCGCGGCGCGCCCGCGCGCGAGCTTGAGCAGCGCGAGCGTCCCGCGCGGGCTCGCGCCAACCTGCACCCTGGGGCTGCGGCGGGTCGAGACGACGAGGTCGACCATGTAACGGCCGATGCTCTCGGAGACGTACACCTCCTCGACCGCCTCCTGCAGCTCGATCAGCGTCGGCCCGTCGACGACCGGCGTCAGCTGCACCTCGTCCGTGCGGCGCTCGGCCCGGTCGGCGAGCACGCGCCACTCGTCCTCGGGCGAGGGGTAGCCGATGCCGATCCGCAGCAGGAAGCGGTCGAGCTGCGCCTCGGGGAGCGGGTAGGTGCCCTCGTACTCGATCGGGTTCTGGGTCGCCAGCACGATGAACGGCCGCTCGAGGCGGTGCGTGTGCCCCTCGATCGTGACCTGGCGCTCCTGCATCGCCTCGAGCAGGGCCGCCTGCGTCTTCGGCGGCGCCCGGTTGATCTCGTCGCCGAGGAGGAGGTTCGTGAAGATCGGCCCGGCCCGGAACTCGAAGTCGCCGGTGCGCTGGTTGAAGATCGACGAGCCCGTGACGTCCGCGGGCATCAGGTCCGGCGTGAACTGCACGCGGGCGAAGCGGATGCTCGTGGCCTGGGCGAAGGCGCGCGCGGTCAGCGTCTTCGCGAGCCCGGGAAAGTCCTCGATCAGGACGTGGCCCTCGGCCAGGAGGCCGAGCAGCACGAGCTCGAGCGCCTCGCGCTTGCCGATCACCGCCCGCTCGAGCTCGTCGAGGAGACGGCTGCCGATCGTGCTGACGTCGTCGATCCCGAGCGCCATCCCTCAGATCCTCTCGAGCGTGTCGAGTGCGGCCGCGAGCTCGGCGGGACGCAGCCCCGGCTGGAAGCGGTCGTCGGGGGCCTCGCGACCCGGTCGCAGGAGCTCCCAGAGCGGCTCGCCGAGGGCGGAGCGGACCTCCGGCCCGCCCGAGTCGAGCTCGAGCCCGCGGCCTGCCCACAGGCGGTGCTCGGCGATCTCGCGCAGCAGCGGGCGGACGCGGCGGTGGACGTCGAACGAGGTCGCCGCCGCGAGCGAGACCGCCCGCTCGGTGCGGATCAGGGCGGCGGGGCGTTCCGGGCGGAGGCGGCGCCGTCGCAGCGCGCGCTCGTAGAGCGACTCGCCCGCGGGGCCGCCCGCAGTCCGGGTCGCCGTGACGAGGCCGAGTAGCAGCAGGCCGCCGGCGAAGAGGAGGTAGCCGTCGAGGGCCCGCCGCGGCGGTACCGGCAGGAAGATCACGGCAGCGAGCACGGCCGCACCGACGGAGACGGCGAGACCGGCGAGCAGGGTCGCGAGCCGCCTCACCGCATGGCCCGCAACTCGTGGCGGATGCGTCCGAGCGCGGCGATCGCCTCGGTCTTCATCGTGGCGTCCATGCTGTGCCGGCTGAACTTCGCGCGCTCGAAGAGGTCGGTCAGCCCGTGCACGGGAGCGGCCGAGACGTGCAGCGCGCCGAGCACCCGGGCAAGGTACTCGAGCGGCGCCTCGTGGCGGTGCCTCGGCACGCCGGAGGACTCGAGCGCGGCCTCCATCCGGCGGTAGGCGAGAATGATCGCCCGGCGCGCGTCGGGCTCAGCCTCCAGATCGTCGAGCGTGTCGTCGAGCACGGTCGAGAGGCTCTCCGCGAGCGCCGCCTGCGCACCGTGTCGCCGGCGCAGCCGCCGGCGTGCCAGGAGGCCCCCGCCCCCGGCGAGCAGGAACGAGGAGACGACGACGAGGGGGAGCCACTCCACCGGGGGCGGCTGGACCGCCCGCTCGCCGCCGGAACCGCCCCCGTGGCCGTCGCCGATCCGCAGGCTCCCCAGCAGCTCGGCCAGCTCGTCGCCGAAGCGCGCGGCGAGGACGAGGAGCAGGGCGACGACGCCGAGAATCGTGAGCGGCAGGAGGCGCGCCCGCCGGCGCTTCCTGCGCGAGTACGGCACGTCGCGCGCCCCGATCGCGAAGAACAGCGGCAGGGCGACCATGCCCCCGAGGATCAGGAGCGCATACGCGTAGGCGAAGAGCCCGCCCGGGAGTGGCAGGCGCACCCCGGAGGCCGCCCCTTCCGGCTCCAGGGCGCCGCGGCTCGCGAGCGCCACGAGGGCGAGGAGTGCCGTGAGCAGCGCGGCGGCCGCGAGCAGCGTCCGCGCCGTCGAGGACCGGCGCTCAGGCGCTGACGAGCTCACCGTGTCTCCCGGCGAGGTCGTCGCGCAGCGCGCCGAGCGTCGCGATCGCCTCCTCCTTCATGCCCGTGTCGATCGCGTGCGAGCTGAACTTGGCGCGCTCGTACAGGTGCGTCAGCTCGAAGACGAGCCGGGTCGCCGAGGGCTGCTCCAACCGGAGCTCACGGGCGATCCGGTCGAGGTACTCGAGCGGCGCCTCGAAGGCGCGGCGCGGCAAGCCGTGCGTGGCCAGGGCCCGCTCCATCCGGGCGTACGCGGCGATCACGGCCCGCCGCGGGTCGGGCTCGGCTCGGAGATCGTCGAGCGTGTCCTCGACCAGCGAGGCGAGCTCGTCGACGAGCTCCTCGGCACCCGGCTCGCCGGCCGTGGCGCGGTCGAGGCGCATG
>JACCZA010000181.1 GCA_013696185.1 Actinomycetota bacterium | reverse complement strand
GAGCTGCGCGGCCTCGGTGCCGAGGTGACGCTCGTCCGCGGCAACGTCGCATCGGAGCGCGTCGCGGCGCAGGTGGCCGCGCTCGGGCCGCTCGACGTGCTCGTGCACAACGCCGCGACGGGGGTCGTCCGGCCCGCTCTCGAGACCGAGGACAAGCACTGGGACTGGACGCTCGCGGCGAACGCCCGGGCACTCCTCTCCCTGGCGCGCGCGGCCGCCCCCTCGATGCCGCAGGGCTCCTCGATCGTCGGCATCTCGAGCCTCGGGTCGATCCGCGTGCTCTCGAACTACGTCCTGATCGGAGCCTCGAAGGCTGCGCTCGAGTCGGTGGTGCGCTACCTCGCGGTCGAGCTCGCACCGCGTGGCATCCGGGTCAACGCCGTGTCAGCAGGCGTCGTCGAGACGGACGCGCTCGACCACTTCCCGAACCGGGAGGCCATGCTCGAGGCGGGCCGCACCCGGACGCCCGCAGGACGGCTCGTCGAGCCCGACGACGTCGCCTCGGCCGTCTCCTTCCTCTGCTCGCCGGAGGCGGAGATGGTGCGGGGCCAGACGCTCGTCGTCGACGGCGGCTTCTCGCTCCTCGCCTGACCCGCTCCGTCGTGCCGTCCGATCGTGGCGACTACCCTCTGCGGCCGTGGGCATCGGTGTCAGCCTCCTGCTCGTCGCAGTCGGCGCCATCCTGACCTGGGCGGTCGACGCCGAGCTGGAGGGCATCGACATCACGGTCGTCGGCGTGATCCTGCTCGTGGTCGGCCTCATCGGGCTCGTGCTCAGCTTCCTCCCCTGGTCGCCGTGGGGCGGCCCGGGTGCCACGCGACGCCGCGCGCACGGCGTCGACGAGTCGGTTGCCGGCCCTCGCGGCGGGCGGACGATCACGTACGTCGAGCAGGACGACGTCGTCGGGCCGCGCCCCGGCGAGCCGGGTCCGCCGCTGCCGTGAGCTAGGGTCGCTCGCTCCGAGCGGGGAGCTGCCGCGCACTCGCGCCCGGCAGCAGGCGACCGAGCGTGTCCGCCGCGACGTACCCGGCGATCTTCGGATTCTCCTGCAGACGACGGAGCGTGTAGGCGTACCAGTGCCGCCCGAACGGCACGTAGATCCGCAGCCGGTGCCCCTCGGACACGATCCGCTCGCCGAGGCTCGAGCGGACGCCGAGCAGCATCTGGAACTCGTAGCGGCCGGAGTCGAGCCCCCGCTCGGCGACGAGGCGGCAGCCCTCCTCGACGAGCCACTCGTCGTGGGTGGCGATCCCGACGTAGCAACCCGAGTCGAGCAGCTCCTCGAGCACCTGCGTGAAGTTGGCGCGCACCGCGCCGAAGTCGCGGAACGCGAGCTCTGCCGGCTCGACGTAGATGCCCTTGCAGAGCCTCACGCTCGGCCGCAGGTCGGCGAGCTCGCGCGCGTCCGCGAGCGATCGCCGGAGCGACGCCTGCAGGACGAGGCCGACGTTGTCCAGCCCCGCCGCCCGCAGCTCGCGGTAGAGCGCGAGCGCATCGTCGGTCGTGCTCGAGTCCTCCATGTCGATCGTGACGACGTTGCCGCGCCGGGCCGCGTCGCGCACGACCTCCTCGAGGTTGGCACGGCAGAGCTCGCGGTCGAGCTTCAGGCCGAGCGCGGTCAGCTTGACGCTCACGCTGGCGTCCAGAGAGGCCAGGTCGACCTCGGCCAGGACCTGCTCGTACTCGTCGGTGAGCGAGCGTGCCTCCTCGACGCTCGTGATCTCCTCGCCGAGGACGTCGACGGTCGCCGCCTTGCCGCCCTCGTTGAGCCCGCGGACGACGCGCACGGCGTCGGCGACCTCCGGGCCGGCGATGTAGCGCCCGGCGAGCCGCTGCACGAGCGGCCTCGGCACCGCCGGCAAGAGCCGGACGAGCGTGCGGTCGAAGAGCCCCATGCGCTCGCCTCTCGCCTACCGCTCGCGCATGAAGCCCTGCCGCGCCGCGCTCACGAGCGCCACCGCCTCGGGGAAGAGCACCCGCATCGCGTCGCGCAGCGCGATCGACTGCTCCCCTGGCCCGCCGGACACCTGGAGCTGTCCGAGCGCCGCGCCCGTCAGCTCGACGGCGGTATTGAGCGTGAGCGTCGCGAACTGCTCGCGCTGGGCCTCCTGCACCGATTCCGCCTGCTGTGCGGCGAACTCCTGGAGGCTCCGCATCAGATCCTCCGGGTCGCCGCCGAACGGGAAGTTGAATCCTCCGAAACCACCCTCCATCGCCATCTCCTTTCCAGCTCGACGCTCCATACTTCCTGAGGCGCGTAGGCGAGCGCGCCGGAAGACCTCCTCGGGCGCTACTCGAGCGGCTGCTTGTAGCGCTCCTCGACCTCGTGCGCGAGCGCCTCGACCACGCCCGTCGCGCTCTGCATCGCCGCCGCAAAGGGCGAGGCGCCATCCTCGCCGAGCGCCCGCTCGAGCCGGCGCGTCGCCATGCC
>JACCZA010000175.1 GCA_013696185.1 Actinomycetota bacterium | reverse complement strand
TCCTTGACGGGCCCGACTGCGACGAGCGGCAGGCCGGCGGCGGCGGCGGCCTCCGCGGCGGCGAGAGGATCCTTGCGTGCCTGCACCGCACCCACGAGGAGCGCGTAGCCGCCGCCGGGGCTGCCGTCCGGGGCGAAGATCGGGTCGACTCCGTGGGGCACGACGACGATCTTCCCCTCCGGGATGCCGTACAGCTCGAGCAGATCCCGCCTGGTGCGCTCGGAGACGGCGATCACGCGTCGGGCGGCGCGGGCGGCGCGCGGGACGACCAGCCGGAAGACTGCCCTGTCGAGACGGCCCATCAGCTGCGGGTCCCGCTCGAAGGAGAGGTCGTGGACGGTCACGACCGCGGGGCAGGGAGCGGCGAGCGGCAGCGCGTGCTGAGTGTGCAGGAGCGCCGGTGAGAGCCGGCGCAGCAGCCGCGGCAGCGACCACGCCATCCGCCACTCCTGGCTCCGCGCCGCCAGCTCGACCGGCTCCACGCCCGGCGGGACGAGGTCGGGCCTGCGCGTCACGGCGGCCAGGCGGAGATCGGGCGCAGCCCCGGGCAGCGCGCGCAGCAGGCTCGCGACGTAGGTCTCGTCGCCGGTCCGGCGGCGGCCGAGCACGTCTGCGTCGAGGACGACGAGCGGCGGGCTCACGCCGCGAGCTCCCGGTAGACGGCGAGCGTCGCCGCGGCCGAGTGCTCCCAGGAGAACGCCCGGGCGCGCTCGAGCCCGAGCCGGACGAGCTCGTCACGGCGGCGGGTCGCCTCCTCGATCCCCGCCGCGATCGCCTCGACGTCGAGCGGGTCGACGAGCACGGCAGCGCCCCCCGCGACCTCCTCGGTCGCGCTCCCCGCGCTCGTCACGACCGGCGTCCCGCAGGCCATCGCCTCGAGCACCGGGATGCCGAAGCCCTCGTAGAGCGACGGGTAGACGAGGCAGCGGGCGCCGCGATACAGGCGCGCGAGCTCGTCGTCCGAGCGCCGGCGGACGGGCCCGTCCAGCTCGACGCCGCCCCAGCCGCGCCCGCCCGACACGCGCAGCTCGACGCCCAGCCGGGCCGCCGCCTCGACGACCCGCCGCAGGTTCTTGCGCGGCTCGAGCGTGCCCACCGCGAGCACGTAGTCCCCCGTCTCGGCAGCTCCCTCGGGCGTGAAGACGGCGTCGTGCGCGTTCGGGATCACGTGGATCCGCTCGGCGGCGACCCCGAGCAGCTCGATCGCCTCCCGCTTCGTGAACTCGGAGACGGCGATCACGCGCACGGCGCCCCGGACGACCCGGGGGACGACCGCCCAGCTGTAGGCGCGCGTCCAGCGGTTGAACGCCTCCGGCTGCCGCAGCACGGCGAGGTCGTGCACGGTCACGACGAGCGGCACCGAGACCGCCAGCGGCGCGCGAAAGGTCGGGCAGTGGAGGAGATCGACCCGCGCGCGGCGCGCGCGCAGCGGCAGCGCCGCGAGGTACCAGCCGGTGTCTCGGGCGAGCGCGCTCACGCGCCCGCCCCCGCCGAAGGCGAGCCGGCGCACATCGACCTCGCGCTCGAGGAAGGGGAGCAGTCCCTCGATGTAGCGGGCGGTGCCCGCTCGGGTCTGGCGGAGCGGGGAGACGTCGAGGCCGACGCGCATCACGCCCGCGCCGACGCCTCTGCGTAGCCGGCGAGGAGAGCCCGTCCGGTCTCGTCCCAGCGAAAGCGACGCGCGTGCTCGCGGCCGCGGGCGACGAGCTCGCCCGGCTCGGCGAGGGCCCGCTCGATCGCCGCCGCCAGCGCCTCGGGGCTCTGCGGGTCGGCGCGCAGCGCGGCATCGCCGCAGGCCTCGTCCAGCGACGGGTGGGAGGAGACGACGCACGGGCACTCGCTCGCCATCGCCTCGACCACCGGCATGCCGAAGCCCTCGAAGCGGGACGGGTACACGAAGGCGGCCGCGCCGCGATAGAGGCGCGCGAGCTCCTCGTCGGTGACGAAGCCGAGCCGCACGACGTCCGGCCCCGCGAGCGAGGGCTCGGGCCCCCACCCCGAGCCGCCGGCGACGGCGAGGAGGTGGCCGCCCCCGAGCAGGCGATGGGCCGCGGCGAGCGTGTCGAGGTTCTTGCGCGGCTCGAGCGTCGCCGCGGTGAGGACGTACGGGCGGTCGAGCTCGGCCCGCTCGCCCACCGCCGTGAAGCACGGGTCGACGCCGGGGGAGGCGACGCGCGTGCGCTCGGGCTCGACGCCGAGCAGCTCCTGCGTCTCGCGGGCCGTGTAGGCGGAGTTCGCGAACAGCACGTGGCAGCTCCGCGCGGCGTTCTCGTACTTGCGCCCGTGCATGCTCCGGGTGCGCGAGGTCGTCCACTCGGGAAAGCGCAGCGGCACGAGGTCGTGGATCGTCGTGGCGCGGACGCCGCCCGCCTGCGGCGGGTACATCCAGTCGCTGAAGTGGAGGACGTCGAAGCTGCCGGCGAGGCGCTCGAGCGCCGGGCGCCCGAGGCGGCTCCAGACGGTCCGCCAGGCGTGCGCGAACGGCAGGGGGACGAGCCGCAGCTCGACGTCGATCCCCTCCAGCGCCGCAACGATCTCGCGCCTCCCCCCGACGCTCGTCGGCGCGAGGGCGACGATCTCGTGCCGCCCGGCGGCGGCCGCGACGAGCCCCCGCAGCGAGCCGCGGACGTAGTTGCCGACGCCCGTCCGCCGGTGCGAGAGCGGGCTCACGTCGACGAGGATCCTCACGGGCGCAGCGCGAAGCCCACGAAGCGCACGCCGAGCCGGCGCCCGTCCGTGCTCCCCGGCTGGACGCGGGCGGGGATCGCCGTGCGAGCAGCGGTGAAGCGCACGTCGCAGCGACCGGCGCGCGGGCGCAGGGGGACGACGAAGGACGTCCTCCCCTCGCGTGCCACGCGCACGCGACCCGCCGTCCGTCCGCCGCTCCGCGCCGTCACGACCTGCGGGCGGCCGAAGAGCCTCTTGTCGCTCTCGAGCGTCACCTTCAGCGCCTCCGCGCGGCAGCGGAAGAGGCGCAGGTCGAGCGCCCGCCCCGCCCAGAGGTCGTCGTAGAGCCCGCGCAGGAGCCTCCCCGTGCGCAGCGGCCCGCCGTGGAGGGCGAGGAGCGCGATCCCCTTGCGCTCGTCGCGCGCGATCTCCTCGCCGGCAAGGGCGACCGAGTCGTCGGTGAGCGCGTAGCGGGCCGTGACGCGCCGCCCCCCGGCGTCCCGCAGCAGCCCGTCCTCGGGGTCGATCTGGAGCGCGGTCTGCGCGTACCCGCCCGGGATCTCCTCGCCGAAGTGGTAGAGCCGTCCCACGCTGCGGTTGAAGAACTCGTTCTCGTTGATCACGAGCCGGTCGACGCGTCCGCCGCCGGACCAGATCGCCGCCACGTCCGCATCAGGCCCGACCCTCCGGTCGATCCAGTCGCGCTCGGGCCGCGTGATCCCCTGGAAGAGGGCGCCGATCGAGGCGCTCCGGACCCCGTGGTTGCCGGCCTCGATCGGCTGCACGACGGCGGCGTAGGCGGCGAGGAGGACGAGCGGCAGGTCGAGTGCCGAACGGACGGGCACCGTCAGGGCGACCGCGACGAGCACGCTCGCGAAGAGCGCCGCGACGATCCAGAGGCGGTCGAGCGCCACCCCCGCCTCGTGCACCTCCCACCACGCGAGCAGGAGCAGCGTGTCGGACTGCGCGCTGACCCCGATCAGGCGCCCGAACGGGATCGCGGCGGGCGAGAGCGCGGCGAGCGCGGCCACCGCGACTGCACCCGTCCGCGCCCGGGGCAGGCCGCGCTCGATCCAGACGAGCAGGGCGACGAAGAACAGGGGCGCGAGGTAGAACATGTTCCGCTCCTCGATCCGCTCCGAGTGCCGCGAGGCGAAGGCGGCGACCTGCAGGAGCAGCCAGGCCGAGAGCGCGAGCGAGGCTGCGAGGAAGGCGCGGTCGGCGGGCCGCAGGCGCGAGGGCACGCCGGCAAGCAGGCCGAGCGCGAGGAACGGCACGACGCCGAGGTAGAGAGCGAGCTCGGCCACGTGGTAGAGCAGCCAGCGCGCGATCTCGGCGAGCTCGTAGTGCTGCTCGCCGACCGAGCGGTAGGCGCCGAGGAGCGCGACGGGCGGGCGCCCCAGCGCGGCCGTCCCGGCGAGCGTCAGGAGGAGCGCGGCGGCAAGCGAGGCGTAGAGGGCGCGGAAGCGTGCGAGCACGCGCAGGCCTCCCCGCTCGAGCAGCACGAGCAGGAGCGGCGCCGTGACGATCGCGGGCAGGAAGACGACAGCCTGCGCCCGCGTCAGGAACGCGAGCGCGACCGCTCCGAGGAGCGCGAGCGAGCGGCGGGCGGTCGGGTGCTCGAGCGCGCGCACGAGCGCGAGCGCGGCGAGCAGGAAGAGCGGGTAGAAGGCGTTCTCGGTCATGACCGTGCCCGCGTAGAGCATCGAGGGCACCGAGACGGCGAGGAGCGCCGCCACGAGCGCGAGCCCCGGCTGCACGACCCGCCGGGCGAGCAGGTAGGCGGGCACCGCGGCGAGGGAGATGGCGACCGCGTTGATCGCCTTGACCGCCGCGTAGGCGTCGGGCACCCGCTCGAACAGGAGGTAGGCGGGGCTGATCAGGAGCGGGTAGACGAGGCCGAGCGCGCCTCCGGCCGGCTCCTCGCGGATCAGGAAGCGGCCCGTGTCGGCGAGGCTCTTGGCGAGCTCCGAGTAGAGGATCTCATCGATCATGATCCAGGGCGCGACCATGCGCCGGGCAAAGCCGTAGCGGACGATCGCCGAGGCGAGGACGAGCCCGCCGAGCCAGAGCCAGACGGGAACCGCGCGCACGAGCTCGAGCGGCGCGGGCCGCGTCCTCGCCGCCGCCTGGCTACTCACCGAGCCCGACCTCCCGCAGCCGCGCTCCGAGCTCGGCCAGCTCGGGGC
>JACCZA010000170.1 GCA_013696185.1 Actinomycetota bacterium | reverse complement strand
CAGCACCGCCGCGGTTCCCTCGCCGCCGTCGGCAACGGGCGCGGCCTCCGCCCGCACGCGCCCGCTCCGCTCGAGCCCCTCCACGAGGGCCGCAGCGGCCGCGGCAGCGTCGAGCACCCCCTTCAGGCTCGCCGGCGCGGCGACGACCCGTGGAGCCCTCAGCCCTCCACCGGCTGCATCTGCGCCCCCGCGCCGTTCGGCCCGCCGAACTCCACCTGCAGGCGCTCGATTCGCGAGCCCTCGACCTGGATCACGCGGAAGCGCAGCCTGTCGCGGATCACCTCGTCGGCCTCCTGCGGCGCGCGTCCGAGCTGCCCGAAGACGAACCCTGCGAGGGTGTGGTAGTCCTCGACGGGCAGGTCCGTGCCGAAGCGCTCGTTGAAGTCGTCGATCGGGAAGGTGCCGTCGACCCGCACCGTGGCGTCGTCCACCTGCTCCACCGACTCGTCGGGGAGGTCGAACTCGTCCTCGATCTCGCCGACGATCTCCTCGACGAGATCCTCGAGCGTGACGATCCCCTGCATCGAGCTGTACTCGTCCATCACGATCGCCATGTGCTGCTTGTCGCGCCGGAAGTCTGCGAGGAGCGCGCCGAGGTCCTTCGTCTCGGGAACGATCTGCGCCGGGCGCAGCAGCCGCTCGACCTCGACGTTCTCGATCCCGTGCTCGTTCATCGCCGAGAAGAGGTCGCGCACGTGCAGGATGCCGACGATCCGGTCGAGCGAGCCGCGATAGGCCGGGTAGCGCGTGTAGGGCGAGTCGATCACCGCGGCCAGGCACTCCTCCGCCGGCAGGTCGACCGAGATCGCGACCACCTGCGGCCGGGGCACCATCACCTCGTGCACCTCCTTGTCGGCGAAGTCGAAGACCTTGTAGAGCATCTCCTCTTCGACTTCCTCGATCACGCCGGTGTCCTCTGCCGCCGCCACGATCATTCGAATTTCCGCAGCGGTGTGGGCAACCACGCCGGCCGGAGCGGGATCGATTCCGAACAGGCGCGTCAACGCATTCGACGACGCCTGCAGGAACCACACGACCGGATACGTCGCGAGGTAGAACGCTTCGACCGGCAGCGCGACCCACATCGCGGTTGCCTCGTTCGTCTGCAAGGCGATCGCCTTCGGCACCAGCTCGCCGAGCGTGACGTGAAGGTACGTGACAAGGGCGAACGCGATGATGAACGCGACAGCGCTCGAAAGGAGAGGCGGGTCGATCCAGTGCTCCACGATCGGCTCACCGACCACGCCGAGCAGGATCGAGAACGTCGTGATCCCGAGCTGCACCGTGCCGATGAAGCGCACGGGGCTGTCCATGATCCGTAGGGCGATCTTGGCGCGCCTGCTGCCACGCTCGGCCATCTCGGACAAGCGCGAGCGTCGCGCCGTGACGAGCGCGTACTCGGCCGCCACCCAGAACGCGTTCGCCAGAACGATCAGGAGAACGGCGAGGCCGAGAAAGACTTGGGTCACGCCCCGCTCTCCGGGGCGCGGGTACTGGGCGGAAGCTCGTCGTCCAAGGGATTGTCTGGGTTCCAGTATAGGCAACCTCGCGGCAGATCACGGTGGGCGAACGTCTGTTCTATACTCGGTCGCGGTGCCAGTCGAGTATCGCGAGGAGCCGTGCCGAAGCGCGCTCAACCACGTCAAGGGCATGCCGTTCGCGTGGTCACTGAACCCGTACATGGGCTGCGCCCACCGCTGCACGTTCTGCTACGTGCGCGCCTTCGAGCGCCGTGCCGACCGCCCATTCGACGATCGCTACGGCCGCGCGATCCGGGTCAAGGTCAACGTCGCCGAGGTGCTGGCGCGGGAGCTCGCCCGCCGCTCCTGGCGCCGCGAGGGAATCGCGATCGGCGCCGCGACCGACCCCTACCAGCCGGCCGAGGGCCGCTACCGGCTCACGCGCTCGTGCATCGAGAGGCTGGCCGCCGCGCGCAATCCCTTCAGCCTGATCACGCGCGGACCGCTGATTGTGCGCGACGTGGACGTCCTGCAGGAGGCCGCCCGGCGCGCCGAGGTCTCCGTCACCTTCTCCGTGCCGACGCTCGACGAGCGCGTCTGGCGCACGACCGAGCCCGGGACGGCGCCTCCCCGCCAGCGCCTGCGCGCCCTGCGGCTGCTCGTCGACTCGGGCATCCGCGCGAGCGTCGGCATGGCGCCGATCCTGCCCGGGATCTCGGATCGGCCCGAGCAGCTGGCCGAGGTCGTGCGTGCCGCCCGCGAGGCCGGCGCGGCCGGGATCTGGGCGAACCTGCTCTACCTGCGACCCGGCACGCGCGAGCACTTCCTGACGCAGCTCGCGCTCGACTGGCCCGAGGAGCTCGATCGCTACGAGCGCCTCTACGCGCAGCGGGCCTACCTCGCCAGCGAGGAGACGCAGCCGGTGCGGGAGGAGGTGTCGAGGCTCCGCCGCGGCTACGCGATCGGCGATCGGCGCTCGCAGCCGCTCGCCCCGCCGCCGCAGCCCGAGCAGCTCACGCTGGCGCTCGACCCGGCGGAATCGGTCCGGCGCGTCCGGCGCTCGTAGAATCGGTCTCGTGACCCCGAAGGACGAGATCACGTGCCTGATCGTCGACGACCACGAGGTCGTCCGCGAGGGTCTGCGGCTCTCGCTCTCACGCGCCCCTCACATCCGCGTGATCGGCGAGGCCTCCGACGGCGCCGCGGCGGTCGCGCTCGCCGAGCGGCGCCGGCCCGACGTCGTGATCATGGACGTGCGCATGCCCGGCATGGACGGGCTCGAGGCGACGAAGATCCTGACCGAGAAGGTCCCGAGCGCCGCGGTGCTGATCTTCACCGCGTACAGCGAGCGCTCGCTGCTCAGTCGCGGACTCGAGTCGGGCGCGAAGGGCTACGTCCTGAAGGAGGCGGCGCACGCCACGCTCCTGCGCGCGATCGAGAAGGTGGCGGGCGGCGAGGGCTTCGTCGATCCCGCGCTCATGCCTGCCTTCCTCGCCGGCAACACCCGCGAGGAGATGCTCACCGCCCGGGAGCGCGAGATCCTGCAGTTGCTCGCCGACGGCATGTCGAACGGAGACGTGGCCGGCCGGCTGTTCATCTCCCAGGAGACCGTGAAGAGCCACGTCCGGCACATCCTCGCGAAGCTCGAGGCCGACACGCGCACGCATGCCGTCGCGATCGCCCTTCGCGAGGCGATCATCGACTGACGGGTGGCCGGGCGGGCCGAGCACGAGGACATCGCCCGCCTGCTGGAGGAGGCGACGCTGCGCGAGGCGGAGCGCGCCCGACTCTCCGAGCAGCTGATCACCGCCGAACAGGATGAGCGGCGACGGCTCGCCGACCACCTGCACGACACGGCTGTGCAGTCGCTGTCCGGGATCGCGCTCATGCTCGACGCGGCGCTCCACTCGCTCGAGGCCGGCAAGCCGGACGAGGCGCGGACGGTCGTGACGGCAGCCCTCGAGCGGCAGCGGGCGACGATCCGCTCGCTCCGGGACCTCTCGTTCAACCTCGAGCCGGTCGTGCTGCGAGACCACGGCTTCGTGCCCGCGGTGGAAGGCCTCGCCGAGCACCTCTCACTCGAGCACGGCCTGCGCATCCACCTCGAGCTCGGGGCGGTCGGCAGCCTGGCGGGGAAGGCGCAGGTCGCGCTCTACCAGATCCTCCGCGAGGCGCTCGAAGGCGCAATCCGGCGCGGGCCGCCCTCGAGCATGTCCGTCACGATCGCGCCCGCCGAGGACGGTGGGATCGAGGTGATCGTCGCCGACGACGCGCGCGGCGAGCGGCGCCGGGCGAGCTACGAGGCGATCGTCGAGCGCGCACGTGCCCTCAACGGCCGGGTCACGGTGCGCGGCGGCAGCGGCGAGGGCGGCACGACGGTCGTCGTCTCTCTCCCCTCCTACGCGGCACAGGGCTGACTCGGAGGGATTCGAACCTTCGGTGCCTGCAAAGAGCTCGAACTGCGCGAGCCGCGCCGGCCCGGCGGACCCCGAGTGGCTCGCGCTGTCCTATGACGCCTATCCCCGCATCGAGGAAGCGTTCCAGGCTGTGCTCGGCGAAAGCCTGCAGCCGCGAGGGCACGAAGCTCTCTACGAGCTGGTCGGCGGCTTCGGGCTCCCGGCCGGATCGGCCGCCGTGGACGTCGGCTGCGGTGAAGGCAGGCACTCCCTCGAGCTGGCCGAGCGCTTCCGGCTCACGGTCACGGGCATCGACCCGGTACCTCGGCACATCGAGCTCGCGCAGGCGGAGCTGGCTGCCTTCGCCGCGCTGCATCCCGACGCAGAGCGTCGTGTCAGCTTCGAGCTCGGAGTGGCCGAAGCCCTGCCTCTCGAGGATCGAAGCGTCGATCTCGTGTGGTGTCGCGACGTGCTAGTCCACGTCGCCGAGCTGCATCAGGCATACGCCGAGTTTCACAGGGTCTTGCGAGAGGGCGGCCGTGTTCTCGTCTACCAGATGTTCGGGACCGACCGGCTCGAGCCACGGGAGGCCGAGTGGTTGTGGAGGACGATGGGCGTCGTCCCCGCGAGTGCCGAGCGTGCGAGCACAGAAGCGGCTATCTCGGCCGCAGGTCTCCGTGTCGAGCGTTGCATCGACCTGTCGGAATGGGGTGAATGGGCTGAGGAGCAGACCGGGAAGAGCAGCACCCGGCTGCTCTACGCGGCCCGGCTCCTGCGGGAGCCGCAGCGCTACGTCGCGCAGTTCGGACAGGCCGCGTACGACATCATGCTCGGGGACTGCCTGTGGCACGTCTACGCGCTGATCGGCAAGCTCGATCGCAGGGCGTACCTCCTGTCTCGAGGATGAGCTCCCGCCGGAGCCGGTGCTCTAGGCTCCTGCCGTGGCGGTGATCGAGGTCGAGGCGCTGACCCGCCACTACCGGTCGCGGAAAGGTCTCGTTCGCAGACGGACCACGAGTGTCGAGGCGTTGCGCGGCGTCGACTTCGCGATCGAGGAGGGGGAGCTGTTCGGCCTGCTCGGGCCGAACGGTGCCGGCAAGACGACGACGATCAAGATCCTGACGACGCTGTTGCTGCCGACCTCAGGGTCGGCCCGCGTCGCCGGGTTCGACCCGGCGCGCCAGGCCCGGGAGGTGCGGCGGCGGATCGGCTACGTCTTCGGCGGCGATCGCGGTCTCTACGAGCGGTTGAACGGGCTCGACAACCTCCGCTACTTCGCCGACCTCTACCGCGTGCCGGGGGCGACGAAGCGGCGGCGCATCGAGGAGCTCCTGGAGCTCGTCGGCCTGACCGGTCGGGAGCGCGAGCGGGTCGAGACGTACTCGCGCGGGATGCGGCAGCGGCTGCACATCGCGCGAGGGTTGCTGCACGACCCGGCGATCCTGTTCCTCGACGAGCCGACGATCGGGCTCGACCCGGTCGGCGCGCTCGAGCTGCGGACGACGATCGGCTCGCTCCGCGACGCGGGGAAGACGATCCTCCTGACGACGCACTACATGTTCGAGGCGGACGCGCTCTGCGACCGGCTCGCCGTGATCGCGGACGGCAGGATCGTCGCGACAGGGACGGCGCGGCAGCTGAAGCAGGTGGTGACCGATCGCACGGTGATCGAGGTCGAGACGTTCGGCGGCGTCGAGGAGGCGCACCTCGAGCAGCTGCGGCAGCTGAGCGGCGTGAAGGGCGTCGCGACCGACGCGCGCGACCAGGCGCAGATGCTGCTGATCCAGGCGGCGGCCGGCGCAGAGCTCGTCCAGCAGATCCTCGGGCGGCTGGACGGCGTGCAGGTGGGGAAGGTGTTCACGCGGGAGCCGACGCTCGAGGACGCCTACGTCGAGCTGATCAAAGCGGTATGACTCGCGCCTTTCTCAGCGGGATGCGGATCCACGTCCTGCAATTCACGAGGAACGCGTTCGACATCAGCGGCGTCGTCCTCTGGCCGATCCTCTACGCGTCGATCGCGTACTACCTGCTCGGCGCGAAGAACGACCCGAGCGTCCTCCTCAGCGCGTCGCTCGGGGCGGCCGTGATGGCGATGTGGTCGATCGTCGTGATCGGGTCGAGCGGCTCGCTCGAGAACCAGCGGTCGCTCGGGACGCTCGAGCTCCTGGTGGCCGCGCCCGTGCCGTTCGCGGTCACGCTCGCGCCGATCACGATCGCGAGCGGCATCGTCGGCGGCTACTCGCTGCTCTCGACGCTCGCGTGGGGAGCGCTTCTCTTCGACGTCCCGCTCGCGATCGACGACCCGCTCGCATTCGCCCTCGGCGTCGCCGCGTGCGTGCTCGCGATCGGGATGCTCGGTCTCGTCACCGCGGCCACCTTCGTCGCCTACCGCGCCGCGTTCTCGCTCGGCGTCTCGCTCCAGTACCCGGTCTGGATCGCCACGGGACTGCTCGTGCCGCTGTCGGTCCTGCCGGGCTTCGTCGGGCCGATCTCGTGGTTTCTCGCCCCGACCTGGGGGTTCCGCGCGATCCGCGAGGCAGCGCTCGGCGGCTCGCCCTGGCCCGACGTGGGCATATGCCTCCTCCTCAGCCTCGCCTACCTCGGCATCGCGGCGGTCTTCCTGCGGGTGTTCGAGCAGGTCGCCCGCTCGCGCGCGACCCTGCGCCTCACATGAACTGGCTCCGCGTCCTCTTCGTCGGCGGGCTCACGAGCTACCGCGCCCTGTTCAACTGGATCAGCCCCTGGGTCTTCTTCCCGATCCTCGTCGTCTACCCGCTCTTCCAGATCCTCTTCTTCGCCTACCTCGGCCGCTACGCGGAAGCCGCCTCCGACCAGTTCTTCCTGATCGGCAACACCTTCATCGCCGCCGCGGTCGCCGGGCTCTTCGGCATGGCCCACTC
>JACCZA010000152.1 GCA_013696185.1 Actinomycetota bacterium | reverse complement strand
GGCCTGGGCGGACGGTGCCGTGCTCGCGGCAGCGGTAGCGGCCCTCCCCGTACACGACCATGCTGCTCGCCAGCACGAGGCGGACGGGGCGCCCGCTCGCCGCGAGCGCCCGCAGCAGGACGGCGGTGCCGACGTCGTTGTGCTGCACGTAGTCGACGACGTCGTCGAAGTTCGTCCCGAGCCCGACCATCGCCGCCTGGTGGCTGACCGCCTCCACCCCTTCGACGGCGCGGGCGACGAGCCCGGCGTCGCGGACGTCCCCGAGCAGGTACTCGGCCTCGGCGTTCAGGTAGTCCGGCCGGCCGCGGTGGGCGAGCGGATGGAGGAGATCCAGGACACGGACACGATTGCCGCGGGCGATCAGCTCGTCGACGACGTGGGAGCCGACGAAGCCGGCTCCGCCGGTGACCAGAACCGCGCCCACGCGGGCGCAATTCGATCAAAAGGAGACACGTGATGGCGAAGAAGGTGGCGGACTTCCTGCTCGAGCGACTCTCGAGCTGGGGCATCGAACGGATCTACGGGTATCCCGGCGACGGGATCAACGGGCTCATGGGGGCGCTCGATCGCGCGAGCGACGAGCTCGAGTTCGTCCAGGTACGGCACGAGGAGATGGCCGCCTTCATGGCGTGCGCCCACGCGAAGTGGACGGGGCAGCCGGGCGTCTGCCTCGCGACCTCGGGGCCGGGCGCGATCCACCTCCTGAACGGGCTCTACGACGCGAAGCTCGACCACCAGCCCGTGGTGGCGATCGTCGGGCAGCAGGCGCGCGCCGCGATCGGCGGCTCCTACCAGCAGGAGGTCGACCTCGTCTCGCTGTTCAAGGACGTGGCCCACGAGTTCGTGCAGCTCGCCTCCGAGGCGAGCCAGATCCGCCACCTCGTCGACCGTGCCGTGCGGATCGCGCTCGCCGAGCGCACGGTCACCTGCATCATCGTCCCGAACGACCTGCAGGACGAGGAGGCGGCCGAGCCGGAGCGCGCCCACGGCACGATCCACTCGAGCATCGGCTGGTCGGCGCCGCGCGTGCTGCCGACCGACGAGGACCTGCGGCGGGCCGCCGAGGTGCTGAACGCCGGCGAGCGCGTCGCGATGCTCGTCGGCGCGGGCGCCTTGCACGCGACCGACGAGGTGCTCGAGGTGGCAGACCTGCTCGGCGCCGGTATCGCGAAGGCGCTCCTCGGCAAGGCGGCGGTGCCCGACGACATCCCGTACGTGACCGGCTCGATCGGCCTCCTCGGCACGAAGCCGAGCCTGAAGCTGATGGAGGGCTGCGACACGCTCCTCATGGTCGGCTCGAGCTTCCCCTACTCGGAGTTCCTGCCCGAGGAGGGCAAGGCGCGGGGCGTCCAGATCGACCTCGACGGGCGCATGCTCGGCATCCGCTACCCGATGGAGGTGAACCTCGTCGGCGACAGCGCCGAGACGCTGCGGGCGCTCGTGCCGCTCCTCCGCCACAAGGGCGACCGCTCCTGGCGCGCCGAGATCGAGGAGGAGGTCGCGAGCTGGTGGAAGGTGCTCGAGGCGCGGGCGATGAACGAGGCCGACCCGATCAACCCGCAGCGGGTCTTCTGGGAGCTCTCCTCGCGGCTGCCCGACGACTGCATCATCAGCTCGGACTCGGGCTCGTCCGCCAACTGGTACGCCCGCGACGTGAAGCTGCGGCGCGGGATGAAGGCGTCGCTCTCGGGCACCCTCGCCACGATGGGGCCGGGCGTGCCCTACGCGGTGGCGGCGAAGTTCACGCACCCGGACCGGGTGGCGATCGCCCTCGTCGGCGACGGCGCGATGCAGATGAACGGCATCAACGAGCTGATCACCGTGGCCAAGTACTGGGAGCAATGGAGCGATCCGCGCCTGATCGTGCTCGTGCTGCACAACGGCGACCTGAACCAGGTCACCTGGGAGCAGCGCGCGATGGAGGGCGACCCGAAGTTCGACGCGGCGCAGACCGTGCCGGACTTCCCCTACGCGCGCTACGCCGAGCTGCTCGGCCTGAAGGGAATCCGCGTCGACACGCCCGACGAGATCGGCGCTGCCTGGGACGAGGCGCTCTCGGCCGATCGCCCGGTCGTGCTCGAGGCGATCACCGATCCGGAGGTGCCCCCGCTGCCCCCGCACATCACCCTCGCCCAGGCGAAGGCGCTGACCTTCTCCCTCGCCCGCGGCGACTCGGGTGCGCGGGGGATCATCCGCGGCAGCTTCCGCGACAAGATCGAGGAGTTCCTGCCCGGCCGATGAGCGCCCCGACCGCAACCGGCACGGGCCTCGGCGTCGCCGTCGAGCGGCTCGACGTGCTCGCGTGCACGGTGCCGACGGACGCGCCGGAGTCCGACGGCACCCTCGCCTGGGACTCGACGACGATCGTGGTCGTCGAGTCCCACGGCGGCGGCCACACGGGGCTCGGCTACACCTACGGCCACGCCTCCGCCGCCGGGCTGATCCGGGACGTCCTGGCGGAGGCGGTGGTGGGCCGGGAGGCCTCCGCCGTGCCGGCCGCCTGGGCCGCGATGGCGCGTGCCGTCCGTAACCTCGGCCGGCCGGGCGTCGCCGCGGGCGCGATCGCGGCGGTCGACACGGCGCTCTGGGATCTCAAGGCGCGCCTGCTCGACCTGCCGCTCGTCACGCTGCTCGGAGCAGCCCGCGAGAGCGTCGAGCTCTACGGCAGCGGCGGCTTCACCTCGTACACGGACGAGCGGCTCGCCGAGCAGCTCGGAGGCTGGGCCGAGGAGGGATTCGGCGCCGTGAAGCTGAAGGTGGGTCGCGAGCCCGGGCGGGATCTCGAGCGCGTGGCGGTCGCCCGCCGGGCGCTCGGGGCCGAGCCTCACCTCTTCGTCGACGCGAACGGGGCGCTCGCGCGCAAGCAGGCCCTCGCCTGCGCGGAGGCCTTCGCCGAGCACGACGTCACCTGGTTCGAGGAGCCGGTCTCCTCCGACGACCTCGAGGGCCTGCGCCTGCTGCGGGACCGGGCGCCCGCCGGGATGGAGATCGCAGCCGGCGAGTACGGCTACGACCTGCCGGGGTTCCGCCGCCTCCTCGAGGCGGGCGCCGTCGACGTGCTTCAGGCCGACGCGACGCGCTGCGCCGGCATCACGGGGTTCCTGCGCGTCGCGGCCCTCTGCGAGGCCTTCGGCGTGCCGCTCTCGGCGCACACGGCGCCCGCCCTGCACCTGCACGTCTGCTGCGCGGTCGAGCCGCTCCGGCACCTCGAGTGGTTCCACGACCACGCGCGGGTGGAGCGGATGCTCTTCGACGGCGTCACGCAGCCGCGCGCCGGGCGGCTCTTCCCCGACCTCTCGCGCCCCGGCCTCGGGCTCGAGCTCAAGCGCGCCGACGCCGAGCGCCACCTCTCGTCCGGAGGTGCCGGATGAGGACGGAGACGGCGATCGACCCGAAGGCCCTCGCGGCCGACCTGAGCGCCGCGGTCGCGGGGCCTGTCCGCTTCAGTCCCGGCTCGCGCGCGCTCTACGCGGTCACCGGCTCGAACTACCGACAGGTGCCGATCGGGGTGGTCGTGCCACGGGACGTGGACGACGTCGTCGCTGCGGTCGAGGTCTGCCGCCGCCACGGCGCGCCCGTCCTGCCGCGCGGCGGGGGTACGAGCCTCGCCGGCCAGAGCGTGAACGTCGCCGTCGTCGTCGACATGTCGATGCACATGCGCGGCGTGCTCGAGCTGGATCCGCACCGCCGCTCGGCCCGCGTGCAGCCGGGCGTCGTGCTCGACCGCCTGCGCGACGACGCCGAGGAGCACGGGCTCACGTTCGCGCCGGACCCCTCGACGCACGTGGCCTGCACGCTCGGCGGCATGATCGGGAACAACTCCTGCGGCGTGCATTCGCTGATGGCCGGGCGCACCGTCGACAACGTCGAGGAGCTCGAGATCCTCACCTACGACGGCCTGCGCCTGCGAGTCGGCCCGACGAGCGACGAGGAGCTCGGGCGGATCGTCGCCGGGGGCGGTCGGCGCGGCGACATCTACGAGCGGCTTCGTGCGCTGCGCGATCGCTACGGCGACCTCGTGCGCGAGCGCTACCCGGACATCCCCCGCCGCGTCTCGGGCTACAATCTGGACGAGCTCCTGCCCGAGCGCGGCTTCAACGTCGCCCGTGCGCTCGTCGGGACGGAGGGGACGTGCGTGACGGTGCTCGAGGCGACGCTCCGGCTCGTGCCAAGCCCGCCGCACCGCGCGCTCCTGATCCTGTGCTTCGGCGACGTCTTCGCCGCTGCCGAGGCGGTGCCCGCGGTGCTCGAGCACGGTCCGATCGGCCTCGAGGGGTTCGACGACGTGCTCGTCGACAACATGCAGCGGGTCGGGATCCACCCGGACGCCCTCCGCGCCCTCCCCGCCGGTCAGGGCTGGCTCCTGGCCGAGTTCGGCGCCGACACGCCGGAGGAGGCCAACGAGCGCGCCGAGCGAGCGAAGAAGGCCCTGCTCGACGGGGGCCACGTCCCCGCGGCGCAGGTGTTCGACGACGAGGACCACGTGCAGAAGCTCTGGACGGTGCGCGAGGCCGCGCTCGCCGCCACGTCGCACGTGCCGGGGCAGGCTCCGACGTGGGAGGGCTGGGAGGACGCTGCCGTCCCGCCCGACCGGCTCGCCCCGTACCTGCGCGACTTTCGCGAGCTGCTCGACGGCTACGGCTACGTCGGCGCGCTGTACGGCCACTTCGGCCAGGGGTGCATCCACACGCGGATCGACTACGACCTCGCTTCGACGCCGGGGATCGCGAAGTTCCGCTCGTTCACCGAGGACGCGGCCGACCTCGTCCTCTCCTACGGCGGCTCGCTCTCGGGCGAGCACGGCGACGGCCAGTCGCGCGCCGAGCTCCTGCCGCGCATGTTCGGAGACGAGCTCGTCGGCGCCTTCGGCGAGTTCAAGACGATCTGGGATCCGGAGGGCCGGATGAACCCGCGCAAGGTCGTCGATCCCTACCGGCTCGACGACAACCTCCGTCTCGGCGCCGACTACGACCCGCCCCAGCTCGACACCCACTTCGCCTACGGGCGGGACGGAGGCAGCTTCGCGAAGACGACGCTTCGCTGCGTCGGCGTCGGCCTCTGCCGCAAGACCGAGGGCGGGACGATGTGCCCGAGCTACCGCGCCACCCTCGAGGAGAAGCACTCGACCCGCGGCCGCGCGCGCCTGCTGTTCGAGCTGCTCGAGGGCGATCCCGTGCGGGACGGCTGGCGCAACGAGGAGGTGCACGAGGCGCTCGACCTCTGCCTGGCGTGCAAGGCGTGCCGGAGCGAGTGCCCGGTGAGCGTCGACATGGCCTCGTACAAGGCGGAGTTCCTCTCCCACCACTACCGCCGCCGGTTGCGACCGCTGCACGCCTACGTGTTCGGGCTCGTCTACTGGGGCGCGCGCGCCGCGTCGCTGGCTCCGGGGGTGGCGAACTTCTTCGCCGGCACGGCCCCCTTCAGCTCGGCGATCAAGCGCGTGGTCGGCATCGCGCCGGAGCGGAGCCTGCCGCCCTTCGCGCCGGAGACCTTCAGACGCTGGTTCGCGCGCCGGGCGCCCCGGGCGAAGGAAGGCCGGCGCGTGCTGCTCTGGCCCGACACGTTCAACAACCACTTTCACCCGGACACGGCGAAGGCCGCCGTGCACGTGCTGGAGGCGGCGGGCTACCGCGTCGAGCTACCGCCGCGGCCGCTCTGCTGCGGCCGACCGCTCTACGACTACGGCATGCTCGACACGGCTGAGCGGCTGCTACGCCAGGTGCTCGACGCGCTGCGGCCGCAGATCCGCGCGGGCATTCCCCTCGTGGGGCTCGAGCCGAGCTGCGTCGCCGTCTTCCGCGACGAGCTGCTCCAGCTCCTGCCCGACGACGAGGACGCGAAGCGGCTCGCCGCGCAGTCGTTCCTGCTGAGCGAGTTTCTGGAGCAGCGGACCGAGGGCTACCGGGCGCCGCAGCTCTCCGGCAAGGCGGTCGTGCACGGTCACTGCCACCACAAGGCGATCATGACGATGGACGCCGAGGAGAACCTGCTCGAGCAGACCGGGCTCGACTTCGAGCTGCTCGACGCGGGGTGCTGCGGTATGGCGGGCGCCTTCGGCTTCGAGCGCGGCGAGCACTACGACGTCTCGATCAAGGCCGGCGAGCAGGTGCTCCTGCCTGCCGTCAGGGCCGCTGCGGACGACACCCTCGTGATCGCGAACGGCTTCAGCTGCCGGGAGCAGATCGTCCAGACGACCGGACGCCGCGCGCTCCACCTCGCCGAGGTGCTGCAGCTCGGCCTGACCGGGCGGGAGGAGGTGGTCGGCGAGACCCGGGCGGCTCACCGCGGCACCCGGCTGCGTCTCGCCGCTGCGGCTGCCGTCCTCGGCGCGCTGGCGCTCGCCGTGCGGGAGCGGTGAGGCCCTGGGTCGAGTGAGTAGGGTCGGGCCTCGTAGACAGACGACAAAGGAGGACGTTGAGATGAGCAGGGAACTGGAGCTGACCGAGCCGCGCCCGACGCCGCTCGGGGCCGCTGGACGCGGCCTCGCGGCGGGCATCGTCGGGACGGCGGTGATGACCGCCTACCAGGAGGCGAAGAGCCGCCTGTCGTCCGACTCGGGCGAGAGCGAAGATGGGGGCGACGAGGGCGAGCAGACGTGGGAGGACGCGCCCGAGCCGGCCAAGATCGGCAAGCGGATCTCGGAGGGCATGTTCAAGCGCAAGCTCTCGAGCGAGCACATCGACCTCACGAACACCATCGTGCACTGGGCCTACGGCACCGGCTGGGGGATGCTCTACGGGCTGACGCAGGGAACCGCCCGTGGCCGTGTGATCCCGCGCGGCCTCCTGTTCGGGACGGCGGTCTGGGGATCGGCCTACGTGCTGCTCCCCGCGATGAAGCTCTACAAGCCCCTGTGGAAGTACCCGCCCTCGACGCTTGCGGCCGACTGGGCGCAACACGCGGTCTACGGGCTCGGGGTCGCCGCGGGCTACCGGGCAATCGACCCCGCGTAGCAGGGGAAGTGGATCGGGCGGCGCCGCGACAGGCGCGCCGCCCGATCTTTCGCCCAACCGTCTCCGGCTACGGCACGTTCCGTGGCTTCGGGGCCTGGTCGGCCTCGGGCGCCGTGTCGAGGAACCCGATCACGGGGCAGTTGAGGATGTTGCGATCCGAGCGCAGCGGCGTGCCTCCGGGGGAGGTGATCACTCCCCGGGCGGCGAGCTGCCGGATCCTGTTCGCGTCCGTCTGGGCGACGTTCTGTCCGCGGGCGACCGCGGCCTTGCTCCACTCGGCCATCGTCACGTCCCAGATCGGGCTGTAGAGCGCCCGCTGCGCCGCGGTGCGGAGCGTCGGGAAGCCGTCGAGGACGTTGTGCGCGTCGCCGCCCTCGCGAAGCGCCTTCAGCAGGTCGGTGTTTTGCCTGTTGAAGGTGAGGGCGTTCAGGCCGTCCTTGATCACGTGATCGGAGCCCTGGGCGGGGGGACTCTTCGCGCCCGTCTTGCCGTTCGTGAACACGAAGATCGCCGAGCGGCTGGACTTCGGATCACGGCTCTTGTCCGCTGTCGGCGTGAGGCCGAGCGCGGGCACGAACGTCGTCCGGTCGAGCACGCCGACGCCAGCGCTCGACGCCTCGAAGCTCAGGTAGAGGATCTCCTTGCCGAACGCGAACGCCCGTATGAACCCCATGTCCACCGTGCCGTTCTTCGCGTCGATCGCGAAGAGCCGGTCGTGCGTGTTGGAGTGGTTGATCACGTCGAACGGCCCGCGGCCGGTCGCCACGATCGGGGCGTTGTACACGACCCTCGTGCCGGCGATCCGGACGAAGGGGCTGTACCCCGGCTTGCCCTGCGCGCCGACCGCGGCCATCGCCGGCGGGAAGCCTCCGTCGGGCCCCGGCACGAGCAGCCGCTTCGGGCTGAAGTCGGGCGCCCCCGGCCGGCTCACGGTCGTGCGCCCGAGCACGCGGCCCGAGCGGACGGTCTGCACGCAGGGCGGGCAGTTCGGCGTGATCAGGTTCGCGAGCTTGGGCGAGAAGTTCAGCCCCAGCTGCTTCGCGAGGCCCTGATCGGACACCTCGGTGATCACGTACCACACCGGCAGGCCCTTCACCGTCGCGCGGTGGAGCCGAAGCCGGGCGGTATCCGTCTGCAGATCCGTGCTGATGATGCTCTTGACGGTCAGCTTCGCCCTCGGCAGCTCGTTGGCGCCCTCACCGCCCGAGCCGGCGACGGCCGAGGCGGACAGGGCGACGGCACCTACGAGCCCGCCCGCCAGAGTCAGCCACAGACGTGCTTTGATTCGATGCTTCACTAGTCCTCCTTTTGCGCATGTCATTCCTCGAATGAGAGATAACAGA
>JACCZA010000130.1 GCA_013696185.1 Actinomycetota bacterium | reverse complement strand
CGCTTGTGGCGCGGCCGTCGCTCTTGCTTGCAGTGCCGGGCGGGGTTACTTCTTGCCGCCGCCCTTGTTGCCGGCGCCGCCGCTGCCGCGCTCGTCGGACTTGCCGCGGGCCTTGGCCTCTTGCGCCTTGGCCTTCGCTGCCTTGGCCTTGGCCTTTGCCTTCTGCGCCTTGGCCTTTGCTGCCTTGGCCTTGGCCTTTGCCTTCTGCGCCTTGATCTTTGCGGCCTTCGCCTTCGCGGCCGCGCAGGTGCCAAGCGTGTCACCGTGCCTCGTATGACCCTTGAGGGCGTTGACGCTGACGCTGATCGTCTTCCCCTTGTGGCAGATCGTCACCTTCTTGCCGTACTGGTACTCGGCTGCAAAGGTCGAGCCGCCGCCCGAGGCGGCGTAGCCGATCCCGCCGAGTGCGGCGAGGGCGACGACCGTGAGGGTCGCGAGCGCCGCGGCGAACATGCCGCGCATCCCGTGCCTGGTTCCTCTCGCTGCGTTGTGCATAGGCTTCCTCCCGTCGTGCGTGTCGTCTCTCTAGACGGCGCTCCACGCTGATGCTTGCGCTGCGCTCGCCACACCTATCGGCAGCGCTCCCGGTGCCTGGAAGTGGAGGATCCCTCGAACGGGTGACCCGGCCGGGGTCGCGACGCGAGGAGCGCCGCCCCTGCCAAGAGGCCGGCCAGCGTCACCGCCGGCATCTCCCAGTCCCAGTCGATGCCCGCGTGCAGCAGGAACGCGAGGTAGGTGCCGGCCGCGATCGGCCCGAACCGCGCGTGCCGAGCCGAGCGCGCGGCGACCAGAGGCAGGCCGAGGGCGACGAGCACGAGCAGGAGACCCATCGGGCCGAGCTCGGCGAGCGTCTCCAGGTAGAGGCTGTGCGCGTCCCGGACGCCCTCCGGCACGGGGAGCGATTCCAGCCAGAACCCCTCGAAGGTGCCGGCCCCGGAGCCGAGCAGCGGGTGATCCCGGTACTGCTCGAGCGCGACCCGCCAGTAGTGGCCGCGCGTCCCGAGCGACGCGCTCGGTGGGCGGACGAGGACCCCGCCGAGCGCGGCGAGCGCGGCGGCGCCGAGAAGCGCCGCGATCACTGCCCGACTCCCGCGCCGCCGCAGCCGAAGACCGCTGCTCGCGAGGGCGCAACAGGCGGCGAGCCCCCCGGCGCCCGCGAGGACGAGCACGAGCTCGACTCGAGCGGCCGCCGTCCCGGAGAAGAGGCTCCAGCGCTCGACGGCCGCGAGGGCCACCAGGGAGGCCGGCGTCGTGGCGAGGACGGCGACGAGCAGGCGCCCCCGCGAGCGCTCGAGCGCGAGGGCGAAGAGCAGTCCGCCGGCGAGCGCGATCCAGGCGCCCCGGCTCGCCGCGAGCAGTACGACCGCGTGACACACGGGCACCACCGCCGCTGCGGCTGCGCACGCCCGGCCTGCCGCCGCGTGCGCAGCGACGCCCAGAGCCAGCAGCGCCGCGAGCGCCGCCAGGATGCCGAGCGCGTTCGCGTAGCCGAGCGGCCCGACGAGCAGAATGCCCTGCCCGGGCACCTCGAGTGTCCCGCCGCCCGCGAGCGTCCACTGCGCCAGGGAGCCTGCGACGACGAGGGCGAGGGCGAGCAGAAGCCCGTGGACGACGCGCTCGGCGCGGCGCGGCGCGGCCACGACGAGAGCGAGCCACAGCCCTCCGACGTAGACGAGCGCCCGTTGCAGCTCGAGCCGGGACGCGTGGGGGTCGACCGACCACACGGGGGAGAGCGCGATCCACCCGGCGAGAGCCGCCATGGCAACGAGGGTCCCCAGCTCGAGGCGGCCGAGGCGCGGATACGCGCCGAGCAGGGCGGCGACCGCGAGGAGGGCGAACAGCGCGAGCGCCGACCATCGCCAGGCCGCCGGGAAGTAGCCGCCCTGGGCGGCGGCGAGCGCGACGAGCACGGCGAAGGGCCCTGCGGCCACGAGGCGCTCCACCGCCCGGAACGTCGTGCCGAGCGCCGGAAGTGGCCGGGAGCTCGAGACGTGCATGTCACGCTGCTTCGGCCGCAGCGCCACCCGTCTTGATCGGCCGCGGCCGGGACGTAGACTCGAGCGGTCGTCGAGGCGCGCGGTCAGCAATGCGGGAGGAGACGCCGTGAGCGGGCTCGAAGCAGCCGGGAAGGGCGAAGCGGTCGCCCGCGCCATCCGCGCCGAGGACGAGCTCGAGCGCTTCTTCGAGCTCTCGATCGACATGCTCTGCGTCGCGAGCTACGACGGCTACTTCACGCGCGTGAACCCGTCTTTCGAGCGCATCCTCGGACATCCCACCGAGGAGCTCCTGCGCGAGCCCTTCCTCCAGTTCGTCCACCCCGACGACCGCGCCGCGACGCTGGCCGAGCTCGCCGCGCTGAACGAGGGAGCCCGGACGGTCTCGTTCGAGAATCGCTACCGCTGCGCCGACGGCGGCTACCGGTGGCTGCAGTGGACGAGTAAATCCGACCTCGAGCGCCGTGTGGTCTACGCCGTCGCGCGGGACGTGACCGAGCTGAAGCGCGCGGAGGCCGAGCTCCAGACGCTGCTCGCCGGGCAAGCCGCGCTGCGGCGGGTGGCCACGCTCGTCGCGCGCGAGGGGAAGCACGGGGCGGTCTTCCGGCTCGTTCCCAAGGAGGTCGCCCGGCTGCTCGGGGCACGCTCCGCCAGCATCGTCCGGTACGAGGCCGAAGGGCGCGGTCTCGTCATCGGCGGGTGGAGTGCGCCGGGAGCGGCTCGGCTGCCGCCCGGGTCGCTCCTCGAGCTGCACGGCGAGACGGCGGCGGGGCGGGTGCGTCAGACCGGCGAGGCTGCCCGCGTCAGCACGTTCGAGGGCGCCGAGGGATCGCTCGGCCGCGCCCTCCGGGACATGGGCTTCCGCTCGGCGATCGGCGCGCCGATCCACGTGGACGGGACGCTGTGGGGCGCCATCGTCACCTCGAGCATGTCGGAGGAGCCGTGGCCGGAGGATGCCGAGAGACGTCTGACGGAGTTCGCGGAGCTCGTGTCTCAGGCCCTCGCGAACGCCGACGCCCGCGAGCAGCTCTCCGCCTCTCGCGCCAGACTCGTCGAGGCGAGTGACGCCGAGCGGCGGCGGCTCGAGCGGAATCTTCACGACGGCGCCCAGCAGCGGCTCGTTGCCGTGTCGCTCACGATCCGGCTGGCCGAGGCGCGCCTCGCCGTCGAGCCGGGGGAGGCGCAGGCGCTCCTCGCGGGCGCGCGCGAGGAGCTCGCGGTCGCTCTCGCCGAGCTGCGTGAGCTCGCGCAGGGAATCCATCCCTCCGTCCTCGTCGAACGCGGTCTCGCGCCGGCGCTCCAGACGGTCGCGAGCCGGGCGCCGATCCCCGTCGAGGTTCTGAGCGTGCCGAGCGGGCGCTTGCCACCATCGGTCGAGATCGCCGCGTACTACCTGGTCTCGGAGGCGCTGGCGAACGTCGCCAAGCACGCGCAGGCCTCGCGCGCCACGGTCGCGGTCGACCGGAGCGGCGACCGGGTGACGATCGAGGTCAGCGACGACGGAGTCGGCGGAGCCGACGCGAACGGCGGCTCCGGCCTGCGCGGGCTGGCCGACCGCATCAGCACGCTCGCGGGCTCGCTCGACGTCGTGAGCCCGCCCGGGGGCGGCACCACCGTCCGCGCCGCGATCCCCTGCTCGTAGAGGGTCGACCGGCCCGAGACCGAGTCGGCGGGATGGCCCCGGGAGGAATCGAACCTCCGCGCGCGGATTCGAAGTCCGCCGCTCTATCCGCTGAGCTACGGGGCCCTGCGGCCCAGTCTGCCAGAGCTACTTCAGCGCGGTCATCGGGTTGACGGCCGCCCCGCGCACGCGCACCTCGAGGTAGAGGTGCGGCTGGCTGGCCTTTCCGGTCCAGCCGACGAGCCCGAGCAGTCCGCCGCGCACGACCCGCTGGCCCACCTTCACGTCGACGCGCGAGAGGTGGCCGTAGAGCGTCTGCACGCCACCGTCGTGTTGCACGGCCACGAGGAGCCCCAGACCGCTGCGCGACCAGCCGGCCCACGTGACCCGACCGTCGCCCGCTGCGGCGAAGGGCGTCCCGTAGGGCGCAGACAGATCGACGCCCGGTCGCAGGTGGTTGCCCTCCAGTCCGTAGCGTCTCGCGATCGGCGTGCGCATCGGCCAGGTGAGCTTGTGCCGGACGCGTGCGGGGGGAGCCTGCTCCAGCGCCCTGAAGGTCGCCTTGCCCGCCGCGCCGTCCACCGGCAGGCCCGCGTAGCGCTGGAAGCGCTGCACCGCGGTGCGCGTCTCGCTCGTGTAGCGGCCGTCGATCGCTCCGACGTCGAAGCCACGGCGCGCGAGACCGAACTCGAGCACCGACACGTCCCAGCCGACCATCCGCGTGCCGACGACGCGCCGGCCCGCGAGAGGCTTGCCCAGGCGACGCAACAGCTTGCGCGTGCGAGCGTCGAGGCGCCCGCTGACGGGAACCCCCGAGCGCTGCTGGAACGCGACCAGAGCCGCGAGCGTGTTCGGCCCCGGAATCCCGTCGAGGGGGCCCTTGTAGAAGCCGTGGGCGCGCAGGGCGATCTGCAAGGCCCCGGTCTGCGGCGTCGCGCTCGAGCCGGCGCCGCCCGCAGCGGCGCTCAGCGAGAGCGCCACCGCGAGGGCTGCAACGAGGAGGATGGATGAGCGCCGAGGCATCGGACGCTCTCCCCTTCGCAGCCCGCTGCCCGATTCCTGCTCAGCTCGCCCGAGGCGGCGAGGGGTGACCGATGGGACTCGAACCCACAACCACCGGGACCACAACCCGGGGCTCTACCAATTGAGCTACGGCCACCGCGCTGCGCTCAGGATACAAGCAGGCCCGCGAGCGTCAGGCCGCTGCGCGGCCGGCGCTCCCGAACGGCGTCTCGTCGAGTCGATCGAGGAGCTCCTC
>JACCZA010000085.1 GCA_013696185.1 Actinomycetota bacterium | reverse complement strand
TACGCGATCCTGATCTCGCTCGTCCTCGTCGTCCTCTACATCACCGTCCGCTTCCAGTGGAAGTTCGCCCTCGCCACGATCGTCGCCCTGCTGCACGACGTGGTGATCGCGGTCGGCATCTACTCACTGCTCGACCGCGAGGTCACGACGGCGACCGTCGCCGCGATCCTGACCGTGCTCGGCTACTCGATCTACGACACGATCATCATCCTCGACCGGGTGCGCGAGAACATCCCGCTGATGCGGCGCGTGCCGTTCGCGACCCTCGCGAACGTCTCGCTATGGGAGACGATCCGCCGCTCGCTCGCGACCACGTTCATCACGCTGCTGCCGATCACGGCGCTCTACCTCTTCGGCGGCGAGACCCTGCGCGACTTCGCCTTCGCCCTCCTCGTCGGCATCGGCTCCGGGGCGTACTCCTCGATCTTCATCGCGGCGCCGCTCGTGGCGGTGCTCAAGGAGCGGGAGCCGGAGTACGCACGCCGTCGCGACAACGAGCCGATCCTCGACGGCGGCAAGCCGCTCGTCGTGGCCGCGACCGAGGCTGCCGCGGACGAGCCGGTGCCGGAGCTCGCGCCGCTCACCCCGACGGAGCGGGCGGTCACGAACGAGGCGAAACGCGAGCGCCGGCGTCAGCGCCGCCGGGCCAGGCCCCATGGCCGAGCCCGCTAGCGACCCCGGCGAGCGCAGCCTGCTCGAGCGCCTCGCGCTCGCGGGCATCGGAGCCGTCGCCCTCACCGCCGAGCGGGCCGACGCGCTCGCCGACGAGCTTGCCGAGCGGGGGAGCGTGCAGCGTGACGAGGCTCGCTCCACGATCGAGGACCTGCGCACCCGCTGGCGCGGAGACGCGGTCCGGCTGGGGGAGCGCGGCGGCGCGCGCGCGTCGGGCTTCCTGCGCGAGCTCGGTCTCGTGACGCGCGCGGACGTCGACGAGCTCGAGCTTCGCATCGCCCAGCTGGAGCACCGTCTCCGGCTCGTCGAGGCCCGCAGGGATGCGGTCTGAGCTCACGCCCTGCGAGGTTCACTCGTGCGAGGGATGTAGAGACGCGGCGGCTGTGCTTAAACAGGGGTACGGGGAACGAGGGGTACGGCGACAAAGCGAACAGTGAGGGGGAGAACCGTGAGCACGACGAAGCTGGAGCTGCCCGATGAGCTGGAGGAGGAGCGCATCATCCGCTGGAGGCTGAGTGAGCTCACGCGGGCCGGCTACGACTGGCCGGCATCGATGTCGATCGCCGCGCGACCGGACATCGACCTGCACGCGGCGGTCGCTCTCCTGCGCCGCGGCTGCCCGACGCAGACCGCACTGCGCATCCTGCTCTAGGCGCGCAGGCTCGCGAGGGGGAACCACGGTTCCCCCGAGAGCCGGCGCCGGCGCCTCGCCGGCCCGGCGCCTGGCCTACGATGACCGCATGGCCCGGGCCAGCCAGCCCCGCAACCTCGGTCGCATGTCGGAGATCGCGCAGGCCGCGGCGCGCCACGGCTTCGGCTACTTCCTCGAGAAGCATCGTCTGACCGACCTGCTGCCCTGGCAGCGGCGGGCCGGGCTCGAGCTGAACGGCTCGGCTCCCTCGCAGCGCGGCGCCCACCTCCGGGCGATGCTGGACGAGCTGGGCCCGACCTTCGTCAAGTTCGGCCAGCTCCTCTCGATGCGACCCGACGTGCTGCCGCCGGACGTGATTGCCGAGCTGCGCGGGCTGCAGGACGACGTCCGGCCGTTCCCGTTCGCGGAGGTCGAGGCGACGGTCGAGGCCGAGCTCGGGCTCACGATCGAGCGGCTCTACGCCGAGTTCGACGAGCAGCCGGTCGCTGCGGCCTCGATCGGGCAGGTGCACCTCGCCACGCTGCCGACGGGGCGCCGCGTCGCCGTCAAGGTGCAGCGTCCCGGGGCCGCGCGGCAGATCGAGGCCGATCTCGCCCTGCTCCACCAGGCGGCGCGGCTCGCGAAGGAGCGCATCCGCGCGCTGGACTTCATCGACGCCCGCGCGCTCGTGGACGAGTTCGGCCGCTCGATCCGCCAGGAGCTCGACTTCCGCCTGGAGGCCCGCAACGCCGCCCGCTTCCGCCGGGACTTCGCAGGGCATCCGCACATCCGCATCCCGCGGGTCTACTGGACGTACAGCGGCGAGCGTGTGCTCACCCTCGAGTACCTCGAGGGAACGCAGCTCGCGGACCTCGACCTGCTCGGGTTCAGCGCCGAGGAGCGGCGCCGGCTCGCGACCCTCGTGACCGAGACGTGGATGCGGATGATCTTCCGGAACGGCTTCTTCCACGCCGATCCACACCCCGCGAACATCCTGTTGCTCGGTGACGTCGACCACATCGGCCTCGTCGACTTCGGGCAGGCCGGGGCGCTCACCGACGACGACCTCGCGAAGGCGACGCGCCTCTTCGTGGACGTCGCGAGCGAGAACCTCGACTCGCTCACCCGCCGGCTCGCCGATCTCGGCGTGCGCTTCCCGAAAGAGCAGGAGCTCGAGCTGCAGGCCGAGCTGCGCGAGCTGGTGACCCGCTACTCCGGCGCCCGGCTCTCGGAGCTCGACCCCGTGCAGGTGATCCGCGAGGTGTTCGGGCTGATCTACCGGCACAACCTCACCCTGCCGACGCGTTTCGTCCTGCTCGACAAGGCGATCGCCTCCGTCGCGTCGGTCAGCACCGAGCTCGACCCCGACCTGAACGCGTTCGAGATCGCGCGCCCCTACGCCCGGCGCCTCGTGATCGGGCGCTACACCCCGCGGCGCCTGGCGGTGGAGGCACGCCGCGAGTCTTCGCGCCTCGCGCGGGTGCTCTACGAGACTCCGTACCAGCTCCACGACGTGCTCGAGCAGGCCCGCGACGGCCAGATCGAGGTCGGCTTCGTCCACAAGGGGCTCGACGAGTTCATGCACAAGCTCGACGTCGCCTTCAACCGCCTCGTCGTCAGCCTCATCGTCGTCGGCGGCCTGATCGGCTCGAGCCTGATCGGCATCTTCGCGCAGGAGGGCCCGCAGGTCTTCGGCCTGCACGCGCTCGCGTTGATCGGCTTCGTCCTCTCCGGCGTGCTCGGCGCCTGGCTCCTGCTCGGCGTCGTCCGCTCGGGACGCCTCTGAGGTCGCGGCGTTCCCTAGAACGCCTCCAGTCCGGGCGGAGCGCACATGCAGAGGAGCCGCGCCGGCCGATTCGAGACGTTCTGAAAGGCGTGCGGTGCGTTGGCCGGGATGTTCACGGTCGTGCCGGCTCGCGCGGTCGAGCGCTCCCCCGGAACGTGAGCTCGACCTCGCCCTCGAGCACGGTGAGCATCTCCGCGAGATCGTGGCGATGGGGGGCAGGGCCGCCGTCGGACGGTCGGCCGGTTGGGAGGGCAGGCGCCGGTCATGCGGCGCGCATAGGGGCGGGGCCGCCGGCGGGGCCGAGCCAGGACACGAGCTCCGCGTTGACGCGCTCGGGCGCCTCGTTCTGGACGAAGTGCCCGGCCTCGTGGATGCGACGGAGCTCGGGCTCGTTCCCGGTCGCGAACCAGGGCAGCAGGCGGGAGGGCTCGATCAGCTCCTCGCCGAGGAAGCGGTCGTGCGTGCCCCAGAGCACGAGGGTGGGAGCCTCGATCGGGTGCCTCCGGGCCGCGCGTCTCGGGCCGAGCGGCCGGCGGAGCGCGGAGCGGTAGTAGCCGAGTGCGGCTGCGGCGGCTCCGGGCTGCAGGAAGGCGTGCCGGTAGACGTCCGTCTCCTCCCGCGGCCAGGCCGCGCGCACGTGCGAGCCTCCCCGCAGCGCCCGTGCGATCGCGCTCGCGCCGTCCCGGGTCAGCATTCGCTCGGGGAGCCACGGCAGCTGGAAGGTGAAGATGTAGGCGGAGCGGCGCAGCTGGCGTGGGTTGCGCAGGAGCTCGCGACCGAGCGCCGCCGGATGAGGGCAGTTGAGGACGACGAGGCGCTCGACGACGTCGGCCTCCGTGTGCGCCGCCATCCAGGCGCCGATGCCGCCCCAGTCGTGGCCGACGAGGACGGCGCGCTCACGACCGAGCGAGCGGACGAGACCGGCGGCGTCGGCGGCGAGCGTGCGCCAGTCGTACGGGCCGCGCTGCTCTGTGCGCCCGTAGCCCCGCAGATCCGGGGCGAGCGCGCGGTAGCCGGCGGCCGCGAGCGCCGGCAGCTGGTGCCGCCAGGAGCGCGAGAGCTCCGGAAAGCCGTGGAGAAGCAGGACGAGTGGGCCGTCCGCCGGTCCGGCGGCGAGTGCGTGGAACCGGATCCCGTTGGCACGGAGGTCGAGCTCCTCGATCCCGGAGGTGCTCAGGGGATGCTCAGGTACTCCGTCGCCCCGCTGACGAAGAGCCCGGGGCGCGGCCCGCCCGCGATTGCATAGACGCGCTCGTCG
>JACCZA010000035.1 GCA_013696185.1 Actinomycetota bacterium | reverse complement strand
AGCAGCGGCTGCACGATCTCGAAGAGCTCGGCCGGCCGCGCGTGCGCCTCCGCGCTCGCCCAGCCGGCGAGCGCGTCCTTCGCCTCTTTGGCCAGGAGCGTCTCGACGGTGCTGCGGATCGGCTCGGGACACACGATCACGAGGTCCGGGTCGTCGACGGCGCGGATCTGACGGTTGAGCTCGTCGGCCACGGTGCGCAGGTGCTCTGCCGAGACCTCGTCCACGTGCCGCTGGAAGCGCGCCTGCGATCGGCCACCCTGGTCGTGGCGTCTCGGGGTCTCCTCCGACTTGTCGACGACCTCCTCGAGCCGCCCGTCGTCGACCCGGAAGAGCTCGCCGTGCTCCCGGCTGATGACTGCGACGAGCGCCTCGCGCGTGTCGAGATGGCCGACGAGCGGGGCCAAGGCGAAGGTCGAGCCGACGCTCACACCGTCGGCAACGGGCTTGACGAGGGGCAGCGGACGCCACACGCCGTCGAGCCCGGCAGCAAAGATCGCGAGCCCCTGGACGCCGGTCCGGTCGAACTCGTTCTCGACGTAGCCGCGAATGCGCTCCAGGTCGGCCTTCAGCGCTTCGCGGGCCTCGTGGTCGAGGTGCTCCCTCGCCGCGCCGTCACTTCGCTCGCCCGTCCCGAGCAACGAGTGCAGTCGCGTCTCCGCGTCGGCGGCAGTCGGCGAGACGCTCGGGTCGAGGTTCAGGAACAGGCTGATCGCGCAGCCGAGCTCGGCCCGAAAGGCCGCGAGCTCGCGCAGCGTCTCCCACTTCACCGTCTCGACCATGCTTCGTTCTCCTCTCCGCCGGGGCGCGATCCTAGAGCCTACGCTGCACGGCATGCCCTCTCCACCTGCGCCGAGCCCGCGACCCCGCCGGTGCGTGGCTGCCTCCGAGGAGCGCGCAGCGGCGCCGGGTGGAACGTCTGGCCGGCTGAGGTCGTTTACTCCATCTATGGCCACATTCGGCCGATAGAGGCTTGGAGGAGATCGTGACAGAGGAGAGAGACCTGATCATCATCGGCGGCGGGCCGGCCGCGTACACGGCGGCCCTGTATGCGGCGCGGGCAAATCTGAGACCACTCGTGATCGAGGGGTTCCAGTGGGGCGGCCAGCTCATGATCACGAGCGACGTCGAGAACTACCCCGGGTACGCAGACGGTGTCCTCGGCCCGACCATGATGCAGGACTTCCGCCGCCAGGCCGAGCACTTCGGCACGGAGTTCGTCACCGACGACGTCACGGCGGTCGACTTCTCCCGGCGCCCGTTCCGTGCCTTCGTCGGCGAGGAGGAGCACCGCGCGCGGGCGGTCATCGTCGCGACCGGTGCGACCGCCCGGCAGCTCGGCCTCGAGTCGGAGACTGCTCTACACGGCCGCGGCGTGACGTACTGCGCCACCTGCGACGCGCCCTTCTACCGCGACCGCGAGGTCGTCGTGGTGGGCGGCGGCGACTCGGCCTTCGAGGAGGCGCTCTTCCTGACGAAGTTCGCGTCGAAGGTGACGCTCGTCCACCGGCGCGACGAGTTCCGCGCAGCGCAGATCATGGTCAGCAGGGCACGAGCCAACGAGAAGATCACCTTCGTCACGAATGCCGAGGTCGACCACGTGCTCGGAGCCACCGAGGGCAAGCTGACCGGAGTCCGCCTGCGAGACATCCGGACGGGCGAGACACGCGAGCTGCCCACCGACGGCCTCTTCGTTGCGATCGGCCACGATCCGGCCACGCGGCTCTTCCTCGACCAGCTCGATCACGACGAGGCCGGCTATCTCGTCACCCAGCCCGGCTCGACCGAGACGAACATCCCCGGCGTCTTTGCCGCGGGCGACGTCCAGGATCACGTCTACCGCCAGGCGGTCACCGCAGCAGGGTCCGGGTGCATGGCGGCGCTCGACGCGGAGCGCTACCTGGCCGAGCTCGAGGGGCACGAGCACTCGGCGGCGACGGCGCCGAGGCCCGAGGCCGAAGCGGCGCGCGTGTAGCGGTCGCCACCTCGTTCGAGGCGGCGGCGAAGGGGCCGGCCCCGGACCACCCTCCGCTGCGATCGTAACGTCCGAGCCTGTGTCGGCGTGCGACTGCAGAGGGTCGGAACCGTGTCACCTGGCGGCTACGATCGCGAGATCTTGCCTTTCTTCATCTGCCCCAACTGCAAGCAGCGCTCGCTCGACTTCGACGGGCGCGAGGGCCTCCTCGATCGGCCTCCCGCCTGTGAGCGCTGCGGCTTCGGCTTCCTGTTCGAGTTGATCGACGACTACTACCCGGCGCCGGGCGTCGGCTTCGTCGTCTGCGACCAAGAGCGACGGGTGATCGCGCTCGGGCGAGGTGTCTTCGAGCTGACCGGCTATGCCGAGCAGGACCTGATCGGCCAGGATCTCGTCGCGGGTCTCGGCCTGTCGGGATTCGCGCCGGAGCGCAATCCTGCCGAGCTGTCCCTCGAGTGGGGCGTCCGCCGCCTCGGCGAGCGCCTCGACCTGCGCACGCGCTCGGGACAGACGAAGGCCGTGAGCGCGGACTTCTTCCCGGCCTACGACGAGGACGGCGGCCTGCTCGTCGCCCTCGCGCCGGCCCAGGAGTAACTGCCTCCATGCGCCCTCCGCCGTCCCGCGCCGAGGTGGTCGTGGTGGGTGGAGGCGTGATGGGAGCGGCGATCGCCTATCACCTCGCCCTCAGGGGCGTGCGCGACGTCCTGCTGCTCGAGCGCGGGGCTCTCTGCTCGGGGCCGACACGACACTCGACGGCGATCGTCCGCCTCCACTACACGCAGCCGCTGCTCGTCCGCATGGCCCTCCACGGCCAGCGCACCTATCGCGCGTTCGAGCAGGTCGTCGGCTCCCCCTCCGGCTACACGCGCACGGGCATGCTCTTCGGTGTCCACCACGCGGAGCGGGCGATGCTGGAGGGGAACGTCGCGGTCGGCCGCGCCGAGGGTGTGGAGACGTACCTGCTGGACGCCGCGCAGGTCGCCGAGCTCGAGCCGCGGATCGTCGCCGAGGACCTCGCGTTCTGCTTCGAGCCCGAGGCCGGCCACTGCGATCCCTACCTCGTGACCGCGGGATTCGCGGCGGCCGCACGCCGCGCGGGTGCCGGCGTGTACGAGGGTGTGCTCGTCGAGGCGGTCGAGGACGGTGCCGTGCGGACGTCGACCGGGAGGATCGAGGCCTCTGCCGTTGTCGTCGCTGCCGGCGCCTGGTCGGGCGCCCTGCTCGAGCCGCTGGGCTACACCCTTCCACTCCGCGCCGCACCGGCCGAGGTCGGCCGCTACCGGCTGCCCCCCGGCTTCGGGTCTCCCCCGCCGGCGGTGGCGGACTTCTCGTCCGCGCAGCTGTACTTCCGACCCGCGGAGCCGGGCGTACTCGAGGTCGGCTCGCTCGATCCCCGCCACGCAGACGCACCGGTCGATCCCGATCGCCCGCCGGAGGGCGCCGGGGACGCGACGCTCGACGGCTACCGCCGAGCGCTCGCCCGCCGCCTGCGCGGAACCGAGGGCGGCCACTGGCGCGGCGCGTGGTGCGGGGTCTACGACGTGACGCCCGACTGGGAGCCGGCGATCGGGGCGGTGCCGGGCACGGATGGCGTCTACGTCGCCGCCGGCTTCTCGGGTCATGGCTTCAAGCTCGCACCGGCGGTGGGAGTCGCGATCGCCGAGCTCGTCTGCGACGGCGCCGCACAGGCGTTCGACCTGGAGCTCTTGTCGCCGGAGCGCTTCGCCCGCGGTGCGCTCGTCGGCGCGCGCTACGGCTACTCCGTGCTCGGCTGAGCTCGACCGTCCCGCGCTCCGCGTGGTGGGACGCCGCCCCCGTCGATCCGCCCGTCAGCCGGCTCCACGCGACTCGAGGGACAGAGGTCGCTCACCGCGCACAGGCCACAGCGCGGCGCGCGCGCGAGGCACACCCTGCGTCCGTGCCAGATCAGCAGGTGCGGGAAGCGGTGCCAGTCCGCGCGTGGCACGAGCGTGACGAGGCCGCGCTCGATCTTGACCGGGTCGTGCTCCCGCGTCAGCCCGAGGCGCTGCGACAGCCGCCGCACGTGCGTGTCGACGACGATGCCCTGCGCATTGCCCAGCTCCGCGGCGACGACGTTCGCCGTCTTGCGCGCCACGCCCGGGAGGCGGACGAGCTCGGCCAGGGTCCGTGGCACCTCGCCCTCGTACTCGTCCAGGAGCAGGCGCATCGTGCCGCGGATCGACCGCGCCTTCTGCCGGAAGAAGCCGGTGGCGTAGATGTCGCGCTCGAGCTCCTCGGGCGGCACGGCCAGGTAGTCCTCGGGCCTGCGGTACTTCGCGAAGAGGTGCGGCGTCACGCGGTTGACGTTGACGTCGGTCGTCTGCGCCGACAGCATCACGGCGACGAGGAGCTCGAGCGGCGAGCGTGAGCGAAGGGCGATCGTCGCGTCGGGATGTGCCTCGGCGAGTCGCTCGATGATCGGCCGGATCCGGGTGCGCCGGGGGCCGACCCGCCGCCGCGCCTCGGCGACGAAGCTCCGCGCCATCAGCCCCTGGCGGCGACGAGGGCTGCCGGACCGGCGAGGCTCCCGGCGTGCAGCCGCGGACCCGCACAGACGAGGTCGAGTGCCGGGCAGCCGGCACACGCGAGCTCGCCGGGCGTCGGGGAGAAGCGGCCTGCCTGGATCTCGGCGATCGCGGCCGAGAGCTCGGCCTCCAGCGCGGGCCGGTCGTCGCTCGAGAACCGCGTCGAGACGACGGCGTCGGAGCGCTCGAGGAAGTGGTAGATCACCTCGACGCTCCGGGCCCCGGCCCGGAAGCACGCCAGCGCATAGACGAGCCGCTGCAGCCGGTAGTCGCTCTCCACGAGCTCGGAGGGCGAGTATTCGGCAAGCGTGTTCGTCTTGTAGTCGAGCACGAGTGCGTGGTCTCCCGCGCGGTGCAGGACGTCGATGCGACCGTGCAGGAGCACGCCGTCGTGCTCGAACGTGAACGGACGCTCGGCCACCGCGCCGGGCAGCCCGGCGATGCGCGCGGCGAGCTCGGAGGAGACGTACGCCGAGACGAACCGCCCGATCCGCTCGAGCTCCTCCGCACTCGCGGCCGGGTAGCGCGCGCGCACCGAGGCGGCGAGCGCGTCGGAGGCGGGAGCGACCGGCGAGCGCAGGTCGATCGTCTCGAGCACCGCGTGCACCGCATCGCCGATCTCCGTCGCCGCGAGACCCGAGTCCCCGGATCGGCGGCCGCTCGCGTCCGCGGGGGGCATCCCGACGACCCGCTCGGCGTAGTAGCGGTACGAGCAGCGCTCGAAGAGCGCGAGCGCGCTGTAGGAGAGGCGCCGAACCCGGTGCAGAGGAGGAGCCGCCACGGGGAGGAGCGGCGGGAGGACGGGGGCGGGTGGTGGGGCGCCTCCGAGCGGCGCGCCCGCGGCGAAGAGCTCGAGCTGGAGGTGCTCGGCCGGTACGCCTGCTTCCTCGTGCTCGCCCGCCGGCTCCCCCGGGCTGCGGTTGACCCGCACGAGCAGGCGCGCGCCGTCACGCTCGATCTCGACCGGCGCGTCGCTCGCCTGCTCGACGTCGAGACCGAGTCGCTCGAGCACCCAGCCGATCGGCGTCGCGGCGTCGGCTCCCCTCGTCGGGTCGATCGAGCCCGAGACGAGCAGCCGGTCGATCGCCCGCGTCATCGCGACGTAGTAGAGACGGCGGCGCTCGGCCTCCGCCCCGCGAGCCTCCTCCTCCTTCACCTCGTCGTAGGCGAGCGCGCCTCGCCTCCTGCCCGTCGCAGGATCCGCCACGCGCAGGCCGACGCGCCCGTCGGGCAGCGCGAGGATCTCGTCCGCCGAGGGCCCCGCGCGGTCGCGCCCGGCATCGGCGACGACCACGACCTTGAACTCGAGGCCCTTGGCGGCGTGGATCGTCAGCAGGCGCACTGCGTCTGCGTCCTCCTCCTCGGCCACTGCCTCGAGCTCGCGGGCGCCAACCGCCTCCTGGTCCCGCACGAACCTGACGAAGCCCTCGACGTCCGGCCCCCGCAGCTCCTCGTAGGAGCGCGCGAGCCGGGCCAGCTTGCGCAGATTCGCGTAGCGCCGCCGGCCGTCCCACTGGGCGAGGACTGCGAGGTCGTAGTCGTGCTCCGAGACGATCCGCTCGCACAGGCGCTCAAGCGAGAGCCGTGGCGCCAGCGCGGCCAGGCGTTCGTAGCGCTGCAGGAACGCGCGGCAGAGCTGCGCGTCGGTATCCGACACGTGCGGGGGCAGCCCGCGCTCGAGGCCGGTGAAGAGCGGTCGCTTCGGCGCGGCCCGGCGCAGCAGGACGAGGCAGTCGTTCGACACACCGACGAGCGGCGAGGCGAGCACGCTGACGAGCGCCTCGTCGTCGTAGCGGTTGTGCAGCAGTCGCAGGTAGGCGAGCAGGTCGACCACCTGCTGCTGGCCGAAGTAGCTGCGGCCGGTCGAGCGGTGCGTCGGCAGGCCGCGCGCGCGCAACTCCTCCTCGTACCACTCGGCGTCGCTGCCCGCGGCGAAGAGGAGCACGATCTCGCCCGGTCGCGCCGCCCCCGAGTCGACGAGCTCGCGGATCCGGTCCGCGACGTGACGGGCCTCTGCCCGCCGCCAGTGGACGCCCGTGTCGGAGAGGGCCGACTTGTCGGTCACGAGCAGCTCGACCGGCGTGCCGAAGACGGGGTCGGGGAACTCCCCCGACGCGGCGAGCGGCTGGAAGTCGTCGCCGAAGGCTGCCTCGAAGAGGTGATTGACTGCCGCGAGCACCTCGGGCCGCGCGCGGTAGTTGCGGGTCAGCGCGAGGACGGCGGGTGCCTGGCGCCGCCGCTCGCGGAAGACCCCGACATCGGCATGGCGGAAGCCGTAGATCGACTGGAACTCGTCTCCGACGTAGAAGACGTCCTCCGCTCCGCCCCGGGCAACGAGGTCGATCAGCGCGCACTGGAGCCGGTTCGTGTCCTGGAACTCGTCGACCATGATCGCCCGGAAGCGCCACGCCTCACGACTGCGGATTTGCTCGTTCGTACGCAGCAGGTCGCGCGCCGCGAGCTGGAGGTCCTCGAAGTCGAGAGTCGACTCGCGCGCCTTCGCCGCCGTGTAGGCGGTGTCGAACTCCACGAGCAGGGCCTGCAGCAGCGCCCGGTCGCGCACCGCGAGCTGGTCGAGCGCCGCCTGCTCGAGCGCACGGCGGGCCTCCTCGTAGCTCGCGGCCCGCTCGCCGCGCGCACGCAGGTCGCCGAGGTCGAGCAGCGCCTCGGGCGCCGTGTTCCGCTCGAGCAGCGCGAGTGCCTGCTCGGCCTGCTCGCGCACCCGCTCGGAGGCGCGCTCGTCTCCCAGCAGACAGCGGGCGGCCTCGGCCAGCTCGTGCCGCCGCACCTCGAGCGACGGGAGCTCGCCCTGCTCGAGCGTGAGCCCGAGCCCGGCCGAGCGCAGGGTGTCGTAGACGCCCGTCAGCATGCGCCGCAGCCCGCGCACGCCGTAGGTCGCTAGCAGGCGCAGTCGCTCCGGCTCCTCCTCCGCGCAGAAGTCCGCGAGCGCTGCCGTGAACGCCTCCCCGCGCAGCACGCGCGACTGGCTGTCGTCGAGGACGCGGAAACGCGGGTCGAGGCCCGCGGCGAACGGGTGCGTCTTCAGGAGCCGCAGGCAGAAGCCGTGGATCGTCGAGATGTACGCGCCGTCGAGCCGCCGGGCGAGCTCGGGCCGGCCCCGCTCGCTCAAGCGGGCGCGCACGCGGCTCCGCAGCTCGGCGGCCGCCCGCTCCGTGTACGTGATCGCGAGGATCGACTCGACGTCCACGCCCTCGTCGCAGACGGCGCGGGCGAAGCGCTCGACGAGCACCGTCGTCTTGCCCGTCCCCGCTCCGGCAGAGACGAAGACCTGTCCGCGAGCGTCGATCGCGGCCTGCTGCTCGGGATTGGGCGAGCGCGTCTCGCTCACGCCCGGGCCACCCTGCACATCGAGAACAGCTCGCACCAGTCCGGGCACTCGCCCGACTTCGGGTCGTGCCGGACGTCGCCGAGGCGGATCCGCTCGACGAGACCGCGGGCGCGCCCCTGCGCGAGCTCGACCTGACCCCAGAAGGCCTCCTCGTCGAGGTAGTCGTTCTGCGAGAAGCCCGGGACACCGTCCTCCCTCGCCTCCGCGCGCAAGAGGCCGCGCGCCTCCCGCTTGCCGGAGAGCGCCCGGTAGACACCGCCGAGCGGCTCGATCCCGACGAGGTCGCGCAGGACGAGCAGGTAGAGCGGGATCTGCAGGCGCAGCTCCGAGTCGATCTGCGCCGCCGAGTGGGCGGTCTTGCCCGACTTGTAGTCCTGGACGATCCCCCGTGCGCTGAACGGGTCGACGTCGATCCGGTCGATCTTCCCGGTGATCGTGAAGCCGCCGAGATCGAGGCCCCGCTGCAGCTCCTGCGGCGAGCGATCCGAGCCGAAGGAGACCTCGAACCGTCGCGGCACGAGCGGCGAGTCGAGCTCGGCCTCGGCCCGGATCGACGCCTCGAGGTCGAGCCAGAGCCCCCCGGTGAGCTCCGCCCGCTCGAGCGCGGTCAGCTCGAGCCGGACGCCGGCGACCGCCTCCTCGAGGCACTCGCGCAGAAAGGCGAGGGTCTCGTCGAGGCGCTCGGCGTCGATCCGCTCCGTGCCCACCCGCTTGGGCAAACCGCCGAAGAAGCGCGAGAGCGCGCTGTGGGCAACGGAGCCGCGCTGCCGCGCGTCGACCTCGGCGTCGATCGTCCTCGGCGAGACGATGCGGTCGAAGAGCCAGATCGAGGAGCAGTCGGCGAAGACCTCGAGCTCGGTCACGCCGAAGCTGCCGCGGGCGGCAAGCTCCTCGACGACGAGGGGGTGCGTCAGCCGTGTCCGGCGGCGGCGGGCACGCAGGGCCCGCTCGAGCCGGCGCTCCCAGCCGTTCGCGCCCGCGAGCGCGTACGCGCCGTCGGGGTCGTGCGCGGCGAGCTCGGCGACCGCGCGC
>JACCZA010000031.1 GCA_013696185.1 Actinomycetota bacterium | reverse complement strand
CTTCCGATTCAGCCCGCTCTTCGCCGAGAATCGGGAGCAGATCCGCCGGGCGGAGCAGCTCTCCGACGCCTACCACCTCACCTTCGGCGACGATGAGCTCATGGTCGCCTACCTCCTCGAGATCCGGGACGCGCATGCGCGCACGGTCGACCTTGCCGGAAGCGCTGCGCTCCTGGAGACTGCGTAGTCGTGTCGTTCCTGATCCCCTGCCCCAACTGCGGCTCGCGCGACGTCAACGAGTTCGCCTACGGGGGAGAGATAGCCGTCCGTCCCGAGGCGCGCCCGAACGTGCGAGAGCTCGGCTCGTACCTCTACTTCCGGCGAAACGTCGCGGGCGTCCAGCGCGAGTGGTGGTTCCATCGCCTCGGCTGCGAGGCCTGGTTCCAGGCGGAGCGTGACACGAGGACGAACGAGGTGCTTCTGACCGAGCGGCCGCGCGCCTCGCGCGACGAGGCGCCGCCCGGGCCGGAGGCTCCCGCGCTCCCCGACACCCCCGCGGTCTGATGCGCCTTCCTCCCCGGCCGCAGGAGCGAATCGACAGGAGTCGCGAGCTCACCTTCTTCTTCGAGGGCGAGCCGAGACACGGGTTCCCCGGCGACACGGTCGGCTCGGCGCTCTTCGCCTCGGGGCGGCGTGTCTTCTCCCGGAGCTTCAAGTACCACCGCCCGCGCGGGCTCCTCTGCTGCTCCGGCCAGTGCCCGAACTGCCTGATGCAGGTGGACGGGGTCCCGAACGTCCGTGTCTGCACGATGCCGCTGCGCGAGGGCGCCCGCGTGCGGGGGCAGAACGTGCTCGGCTCGCTCGACCGCGACGTCATGTCCGTGGTCGACAAGATCGGCGGCCCTTTCACCCCTGTCGGCTTCTACTACCGCACGATGATCCGCCCGCGCCGCGCGTGGCCGCTCTACGAGCGCTTCCTGCGCAACGTCGCCGGGCTCGGCAAGATCGACAGGGGGGCGGGGCGGACGAGACGCTTCGACACCGAGCACCGGCGGGTCGAGGTGCTCGTGATCGGCGGCGGCCGGGCCGGGATCGAGGCTGCGCGGGCGGCGGCGGCGCGCGGAGAGCAGGTCGTGCTCGTGGACGAAGGGCTCGGGCCGGGCGAGCGGGCCGCCGGCGGGAGCTTCGAGGTGATCGCGCCCGCGCGGGCGCTCGGCATCTACGAGGGCGGCCTCGTCCCCGTGGACGCGGGGCAGGTGCTCATCCGCTTCCGGGCTCGGCGGATCGTCGTCGCGACCGGCGCGATCGAGCAACCGCTCGTGTTCCCGGGCAACGATCTCGTGGGCGTGATGCTGCCGGGCGCCGTCCGGCGCCTGACCGACGAGTGGTCGCTGCGGCCGGGCTCACGGGCAGTCGTGATCGGCGCCGACGAGAGAGCGCTCTCGGTCGTCGCCGAGCTCCGCTCCGCCGGGACGGAGATCGCCCGCGTCGTCGACCTGCGGGCCGAGAGCCCGCGCCGGATCGCCGCCGAGGGCAAGAAGGGCAGGCTCGCCTCCGTCCTCGTCGACGGCGAAGGCCTCGACTGCGACCTGCTCGTGATGTCCGGCGGCCGCCAGCCTGCCTACTCGCTGCTCGCCCAGGCGGGCGCGAGGATCGAGTACGACGCGGGGCGCGGCGTCTTCGTCCCCATCGAGCTGCCGGCGAGCGTCGAGGCCGTCGGTGCCGTCGCGGGGGAGCTTCCGAGCGGCGCGACGCCGGCCGCCACCTACGAGGGCGGCGGGAAGGCGAGGGGCAAGTGCTTCGTCTGCGTCTGCGAGGACGTGACCACGAAGGACGTCCGTCGCGCGATTGCCGAGGGGTTCGACTCGATCGAGCTCGCCAAGCGCTACACGACCGTGACGATGGGTCCCTGCCAGGGCCGCCTCTGCCAGCTGCCGTCGGTGCGGCTGTACGCGCGCGAGAACGGGACGGACGAGGCGGCGATCGGCAGGACGACCGCCCGACCGCCCTGGGCGCCCGTCTCGCTCGGGCTGCTCGCCGGGCGCGGGCACGAGCCGGCGAGGCGCACCTCGATCCACGAGCGTCACGTGCAGCTCGGCGCCCGCATGATGTGGACCGGCGCCTGGCGCCGCGTGCACTCCTACGGCGACCCCGCCGGCGAGGTCCGGGCGGTGCACGAGGCGGTCGGCGCGATCGACGTCTCGACCCTGGGCAAGATCCTCGTCTCCGGGCCCGACGCCGCAGCCTTCCTGGAGCGGCTCTACCCCAACCGCTTCGGCGATCTCCGTCCGGGGCGCATCCGCTACAGCGTCCTCGGCACCGACGCGGGCAGGATCATGGACGACGGCACGATCGCCCGGCTCGACGACGATCGGTTCTACGTCACGACGACCTCGACCGGCGCTGACGTCGTGAGCGAGTGGCTCGAGTGGTGGAACGCCGTCTGGGGGATGGGCGTCGAGGTCGTGAACCTGACGGGCGCCCTCGCCGCCGTCAACGTCGCGGGACCGCGGGCGCGAGAGCTCCTGGGGCGGCTGACGGACCTCGACGTCTCGAACGAGAGCTTCTCCTACCTCGACGCGAAGCAGGCTCACGTCGCAGGTGTGCCCTGCCTGCTGCTGCGGATCGGCTTCGTCGGGGAGCTCGGGTACGAGCTGCACTGCTCGAGCCCGTACGGCGAGTACCTCTGGAGCACGCTCCTCGAGCGCGGCGCCGACCTCGGCCTGCGCCCGTTCGGGCTCGAGGCCCAGCGCGTCCTGCGCCTCGAGAAGCAGCACATCCTCGTCGGCCAGGACACCGACTCCGAATCGAACGCGCTCGAGGCCGGCATGCCCTGGGTGGTCAAGTTCGACAAGGACGAGTTCGTCGGCAAGTGGGCACTGGAGCACGTCCGCGAGCGGGGCCTGCGCGAGCGACTCGTCGGCTTCGAGATGACGGGCTGGACGGTGCCGCCCGAGGGCGGCCAGATCGTCGTCGACGGCCGCCCTGCCGGCCGGGTCACGAGTGCGCGCTGGAGCGGCGAGCTGCGCCGGGCGATCGGGCTCGCCTGGGTGCCGGCGGCGCTCGCCGAGGAGGACGCCGAGCTCGCGATCAGGGTGGACGGCCGCCTCGAGCAGGCGCGCGTGCGGCTGCGGCCGTTCCTCGATCCGGACGGAGAGCGTCTGCGCTCGTGAGCGAGCTCGAGTTCCTGAGCACCGATCGCACCCGCACCGGCGGCGGCTTCGAGCCGGTCTTCCGCTCGCCGCTCGCGGACGCCCTGGCCGCCGCCGGGCCGGACGTCCGCGACCTCTCGGCGCTCGGAAAGGTCGAGGTGCGGGGCGACGTGGAGGGCTTCGACGGCCTCGCCTCCGCGGAGAGGATCCCGCTCACGCCCGGCCGCACGCTCTTCCTCTGCGCGCCCGAGGAGACGGCGCGGCTCCGCGAGGCACTCGCCGACCCGTCCCGCACGGTCGTCGACGTGACGGGCGCCCTGGCCGGGCTCGAGCTGCGCGGCGAGCGGTTGCTGCGGCGCCTGACCGACCTCGACCTCGACGGGCTGCCTGCCGTCGGAGCGGTGGCGCGCGTGACCACGATCGTGCTACGGACGGGCGAGGAGTTCCGTCTCTTCTTCCCCCAGGAGTACGCCCGCTCCATGGCCGAGGTCGTGCTCGACGCGGCGGCCGGCCTGTGAAGGACGTCTTCAGGCAGCGGCGGATGTGGCGCCCTCGCGGGGAGCTCAAGCGCCGCTACGACGTCGTGATCGTCGGCGGGGGCTCGCACGGGCTCGCGACCGCGTACTACCTCGCGAAGAACCACGGCATCACCGACGTGGCGGTGCTCGAGCGCAGCTACATCGGCTCGGGCGCGGCTGGGCGGAACACGACGATCATCCGCTCCAACTACCGCACGCCGGAGGGCGTCGCCTTCTACGGGCGGAGCGTCGAGCTGTACGAGCGCCTCGCCGCCGAGCTCGACTTCAACCTCCTCTTCTCCCAGCACGGGCACCTGACCCTCGCGCACAGCGACCGCGCGCTGATCACGATGACCGAGCGCGCCGAGGTGAACCAGCTACTCGGCGTGGACAGCCGGGTCGTCGATCGCGACGGGGTGGCCGGGCTCTGCCCGGAGCTCAACCTGTCCCGCGAGGTGACGTGGCCGATCGAGGGCGCGCTCTACCACCGCCGGGGCGGGATCATCCGCCACGACGCCGTCGTCTGGGGCCTCGCGCGCGGCGCCGATCGGCGCGGCGTCGAGATCCACCCCGGCACCGAGGTGACCGGCATCGAGAGCTCGAACGGCCGCGTCACGGGCGTGAGGACGACCCGGGGCGACATCGCCTGCGACACCGTCGTGAGCGCGACGGCCGGCTGGTCGACGCTCGTCGCCGACCTGGCGGGCGTGCCCCTGCCGATCACGACGCACATCCTGCAGGCCTTCGTGACCGAGCCGTTGAAGCCGTTCCTCGACGTGATCATCGTCTCCTCGCAGATGCACGTGTACATCTCGCAGACCGACCGCGGCGAGATCCTGATCGGGGCGGAGATCGAGCCGTACACGACCTACCTCGGGACGGGCACGTTCGGCTTCCTCGAGGATTCCGCCCGCCACACGCTCGAGCTCTTCCCCCAGCTCGAGCACGCTGCGGTGCTGCGCCAGTGGACCGGCCTCTGCGACCTGAGCCCGGACTACAGCCCCATCCTCGGCGTGACCGAGGTCGGCGGCTTCCTCGTCAGCTGCGGCTGGGGCACGTACGGCTTCAAGGCGGCGCCGATCGTCGGCACGACCCTGGCCGAGCTCGTGGCGACGGGGAGGACGCCCGAGTTGATCGCACCCTTCACGCTCGAGCGGTTCTCGACCGACTCGCTCGTGTCGGAGCTCGCCGCGGCGGCGGTCTCGCACTGATGGCGGGAGGGAAGCCCTCGGCACGAGCTCGCCCCAGCTCGACGGACTGAGCATGGCGCGCACGGGCCGACCAGCGGACCGCCACGTCGCCTCGGTCTCACGGGCGCTCGACGTCCTCTCCGCGCTCGAGCAGAGCGGCCCCGAGCTCGGGACGAACGAGATCGCGCGCCGCACGGGGATCAACGCGAGCACGGTCTCGCGCCTGCTCGCGACACTCGCGGCCGCAGGGCTCGTGGAGCACGTGGCCGAGAGCGGGCGCTACCGGCTCGGCGTCCGCCTCGTCCAGCTCGGCAACGCCGTGCTCGAGCGCCTGGACCTGCGCGAGCTCGCCCGCCCGCACCTGCACGCGCTCGTCGCCACGACCGACGAGACGGCCACACTGTCGGCCCCGAGCGAGCGGGCGGCGATCACCGTCGACTTCGTCCAGAGCCCGGCCTCGGTGCAGAGCGTCGCCCAGATCGGGCGGCCGAGCGTGCTGCACGCGACGGCGACGGGAAAGGTGATGCTCGCCTTCGGCACGAGCCTTCCGAACGGACGCCTCGAGGCCTACACGAGCCGCACGATCACCGCCCGTGCCGAGCTGGCGTCGGAGCTCGAGCTCGTCCGCTCGCGCGGCTGGGCGGAGTGCGTCGGCGAGCGGGAGGAGGACCTGAACGCGGTCGCAGCGCCCGTCTGGGACGGCCGCGGGGAGCTCGTGGCGATCCTCGGCCTGCAGGGCCCCGCACCCCGCTTCGGCATCAGACGCATGCGCTCGGCGCTCGTCCCCCTGCGCGAGCGAGCCGCGACCGTGTCGACCGCGCTCGGCTGGCGCGCCCCTACGTAGAGGGTCGCCGCACCCCCGCGAGCACGAAGAAGTTCCGCAGCACGCTCTCCCCGGCGGGATGCTCGGGCGCAGAGACCTCGGGATGGAACTGGGTGCCGAACCAGCCGCGGCCGCGATCGGCGATCGCCTGCACCGGGCACTGCGAGCTCCGCGCGAGGACCTCGAAGGACTCCGGGAGCTCGGCGATCTCGTCGGTGTGGTGCTGGAAGACGACGGCCTGCGGGGCGAGGCCCCGCAGCAGGTCGAGCCCGTCGGTCACGTCGATCTGCAGGTAGCCGTTCTCCGGCGACCGGCCGGCCGCGCCGGCGGGCTCGACGCCTCCGCCGGCGAAGCGCGCCTGGAGCTGCATCCCCGCGCAGATCCCGAGCACCGGCCCGGAGAAGGCCAGCACCGCCTCGCCGAGGCGTGCGAGCTCGCCGGGGTCGTGCGCAGCCCACGGCGCGTTCGAGCCGCTGAGGACGACCGCCGTGTCGTCGAGGCGCTCGACGTCGGGATAGTGGGTGATCCTCACGGGCGCGGTCGCGCTGCGCTCGAGCCGCTGCCGGATCAGCTCGTAGTGGCGGGCTCGCTCGGCCGTCAGGGCCGATGCGGCCTCGGTGACGACGAGCCGGACGGCCACGGGCGCGGAGGATAGTGAAAGGCGCGTCGCCCAGCCATCACGGCGATCCGGAAGGGGCCTTGCGGGCGGAGAGGCTGCGTTGCCTTCCGGCTCGAACGTCACGATACTCGCACCTGGGCGGCAAAGAGACGGCGACGGCGCACCGCCCGCGAGCGCCCGAGAGGAGCTACCGATGGCCCAAGACGCTGCCCCGACGAAGCCCGGCCTGCTGGAGCGGCTGGAGCGCGGCCCGGTCATCTGCGCGGAGGGCTACCTGTTCGAGCTCGAGCGGCGTGGCTACCTCCAGGCGGGGGCGTTCGTGCCGGAGATCGTCCTCGAGCAGCCCGAGCTCGTGGCGCAGCTCCACCGCGAGTTCGTCCATGCGGGCTCGGACGTGGTGGAGGCCTTCACCTACTACCTCCACCGCGAGAAGATGCGCATCGTCGGCAAGGAGCACCTGCTCGAGGCGATCAACCGCAAGGCGCTCGAGGTCGCGAAGGAGGTGGCCGCCGAGAGCGACGCCCTCTTCGCCGGCGACATCTGCAACACGAACGTCTTCGCCGGGGACACGGAGTCGCGGGCAGCCGTGCGCGCGATGTTCGAGGAGCAGGTGGAATGGGCGGTCGCCGCCGGAGTCGACTTCGTGATCGCCGAGACCTTCTCGTGGGGCGAGGAGGCGCTGATTGCCCTCGAGGTGATCAAGGACGCCGGCCTGCCCGCGGTCGTCACCCTCGCCATCCACCAGGAGCCCGAGACGCGCGAGGGCTGGACGCCCGAGGAGGCGTGCAAGCGGCTCGCCGACCGTGGCGCCGACGTCGTCGGGCTGAACTGCATCCGCGGGCCGAGGACGATGCTGCCGCTCTTGCGGGCGATCCGGGAGGCTGTCGACGGACACGTCGCCGCGCTGCCGGTGCCCTACCGGACGCACGAGGGCGAGCCGAGCTTCCAGTCGCTTCGCGACCCGGACTACGACGGACTCCCCGAGGGCCGGCCGTTTCCGACGGCGCTCGACCCCTTCACGTGCAACCGCTACGAGCTCGCCGACTTCGCACGAGCTGCCTACGACCTCGGTGTCGGCTACCTCGGGGTCTGCTGCGGGGCCGCCCCGCACCACATCCGCAGCGTCGCCGAGGCGCTCGGGCGCACCCCTCCGGCGAGCCGCTACTCGGCCGACATGTCGAAGCACGCCTTCCTCGGCAGCGACGAGCGCCTCAAGCGCGAGAACCGCGAGTACGCAGAGAAGCTCTGACGCGGACCGGCGCGCCGCGCCGACCGGGACCTGGACAGGACACTTCCCTCTCGTGCCGGCGTCAGGCGTCGTCCTCCTCGGGGAGCGTCGTGTGGCCTTCGCGGTCGGCATCGTCGAGCCGCTCGCGGAGCTCGGCCGACGGGTCCTTGGCGTCGGTCGTCGGGGTATCGCGGGCGTCGCTGATGACGTCGAAGCCGGGGATGCCCGGATCCTGGGCGATTCCCGGATCGGGTGTGTCGGGGACCTCGGGCTCAGCGTTCGTGGGCATGCTCTCTCCCGGTCTCGGATTCTCAGAAGCCTGCACTGCTACTAGCGCTCGTAGGTGATCCGGCCGCTCTCCACGAGCCGCCGCTCGCCGCCCACCTCGACCTCGAGGCGCCCCGAGCGGTCGATGCCGACCGCGAGGCCGGCCGCTCCGTCGACGGCGACGCGGCGGCCGCGCAGGAAGTCGCGCGGGGCGAGCGAGTCGTAGAGGAGGCCGAGTCCGCCCGTGAGCCAGCCGTCGTAGGCGCGCTCGAGCGCCGAGAGGAGCTCCGCGAGGAGCGCCGCCCGCTCCCGCCGGACGCCGTCGATCGTCCGCAGCGACCCGGCCTCTCCGGACCCGTCTTCAGGGAGCTCCGAGCGCGTCTGGTTGACGTTGAGCCCGATCCCGAGCGAGACCGCGCCGGAGCGCGCCTCGGCGAGCACGCCGGCGACCTTGCAGCGGTTGACCATCACGTCGTTCGGCCACTTGATCTGCACGGCGAGCCCGAGCGCCTGCTCGACCGTGTCGGCGGCGGCGATCCCCCCCACGAGGGAGAGCTCGGCCAGGCGGCGGCCCTCGGGCGGGCGCAGGAGGACGGAGCAGAGGACGGCGGTGCCGGCCGGAGCCTGCCAGCTGCGGCCCAGCCGCCCGCGGCCTTCCGTCTGCTCCTCGCAGACCGCGGCGGCCCCCTCCCCGAGCTCGTCCCCGAGCAGGAGCTGGGTCGACTCGCAGCGCTCGCGGTAGAGGTACGGGCGCCCCAGCCTGCCCTGCAGGAGCGGCTCGACGGCCTCCGGGCTGAGTGAGTCCGCCTCGGGCAACGGGCGGGCCTCTACGGCGCGACCGGCTCGAGGCGGACGGCGCAGACCTTGTACTCGGGCGTTCCGATCAGCGGGTCGCCGACGTCGTGCGTGAGCCAGTTCACCTTCGCCTGCGCGAAGTGGAGCGCCATCCAGACGAGGCCGGGGAAGACGCGCTCGCCGATCGCCGCGCGCGCCTCGAGGTCGCCCCGGCGCGACACGAGCCGCACCCAGTCGCCCTCGCGGATCCCGAGCGCGACGGCGTCCTCGGGGTTGATCTCGACGAAGGGGTCCTCCTGCTTGTCGAGCACGCCCGGCTCGCGCATGGTCATCGTCGCCGAGTTGTAGTGGTAGAGCGTCCGTCCGGTCGAGAGCACGAACGGGAACTCCGAGTCCGGCTGCTCGATCGGCGGCTTGTACTCGACGGGGTAGAACTTGCCGCGCCCGCTCGCCCGCGCCGGTCGGTCTGCGTAGAGGTACGGCGAGCCGGGGTGCTCCCTGTCGGTGCACGGCCACTGCAGGCCGACCTCCTCGATGCGGTCGTAGCGGATGCCGGACCAGTTGGGGGAGAGGTCGGCGAACTCGTTCCAGACGTCCTCGGACGTGCGGTACTCGGGCCAGCGCGCCCCGAGCGCCCGCGCCAGGTCGACGACGATCCGCCAGTCCTCCCGCGCCTCGCCCGGACACGGCACTGCCTTCCGCACCCGGTTCACCCTGCGCTCGGTGTTCGTGAAGGTGCCGTCCTTCTCGGCGAAGCTCGAGGCGGGGAAGACGACGTTCGCGTGCGCGCGTGAGGTCTCGTTCAGGAAGAGGTCCTGCGCGACAACGAACTCGAGCTTGCCGAGGCCCTCCTCGACGTGGTGGGCGTTCGGCTCGGTGTGCGCGGGGTTCTCGCCGACGAGGTAGAGCGCGCGGACGCGGCCGTCGTGGAGGCCCGACATCATCTGGTCGAGCCGGTAGCCGGGCCGCTCGGGTATCGGCACGCCCCAGGCCTCGGAGAACTTGCGGCGGTTCTCCTCGTCGATCGTCTGGTAGCCAGGGAAGTACGTGGGGTTGGCACCCGCGTCGTTCAGCCCCTGCACGTTGTTCTGACCGCGGAGCGCGTTCAGGCCCGTCGACTCGTAGCCGAGGTGGCCGGTCATCAGCACGAGGTTCGAGAGCGACCAGATGTTGTCGATCGCGCAGGCGTGCTCCGTGATCCCGAGCGTGTAGAAGATCGCCGCCTTGCGCTCGCCCGCGTACTCGCGGGCGGTGGCGACGATGTCGGCCGCCGGGACGCCCGTCACCTGCTCCGCCTGCTCGGGCGTGTAGCGCGCGACGACCTCGCGCACCGCATCGAGGTCCTCGGTGTACTCGCGGATGTAGTCCTCGTCCTGCAATCCCTCCTCGAGGATCACGTGCATGATCGCGTTCAGGAGCCAGACGTCGGACCCCGGCCGGAGCTGCAGGTGGCGCTTGGCGAGCTTCGTCAGCCAGATCTTGCGTGGGTCGGCGACGACGAGCGTCGCGCCCTTGCGCACCGCCTTCTTCATCCGCAGGGCCAGCACCGGGTGCGCCTCGGTCGTGTTCGAGCCGATCACGAGCATGAACTTGCAGTTCTCGATCTCGGGGATCGAGTTGGTGGTGGCCCCCCTGCCCAACGACCTGACCAGGCCGTAAAGAGTCGGCGCGTGTCAGGTGGCTTCGCAGGAGTGGATCGAGTGCGTCTCGAGCGCCGTCCGCGCGAGCTTCTGCAGCAGGAAGTTCTCCTCCATCGTGAGCCGCGCCGAGGCGAGAACGCCGATCGCCTGCGGGCCGTGTCGCTCCTTCACCCCCCTGAGGCCCTCTGCGGCGACGCGGAGCGCGTCGTCCCAGCTCGTCGGATGGAGCTCGCCGTCCTCGCCGCGCACGAGCGGCTGGGTCAGCCGGTCCGGGTGGTGGACGAAGTTGAAGGCGAAGCGGCCCTTGACGCAGAGGTTGCCCTCGTTCGAGACGTAGCCCGGATCGGATGTGACCTTGACGATCCGCTTCGTCGCCGGATCGACGTGGAGGTCGATCTGGCAGCCGACGCCGCAGAAGGTGCAGGTCGACTTGACCTGGTCCAGCGAGCGCTCGTGCTGCGGGGGCGCGCCCTCGTGGAACTTCTCGTAGATCGCGCCGGTGGGGCAGGTCGACAGGCAGCCGCCGCAGAGCTCGCACTCGGTGTCGAGCCAGGAGTGGCCGTGCGTCGGCACGATGCGCGCCGTCGGGCCTCGACCCTCGAGCGAGAGCGCCGAGCACTGCATCACCTCCTGCGTGTAGCGCACGCAGCGGTTGCAGAGGATGCAGGCGTCCGGGTCGTAGCCCATCAGGCGGTTGCGGTCCTCGTAGGGCTCCCGCTTGGCGTCGGGGAGGATCAGCGGCGCCGCCGCCCCGAGCTCCTCCGCCATGTCGAGCAGCTCGTTCGGCCGCCCGCCCGGGTTCGCGTTCAGGTGCTCGCTGAGGAGCATCTCGGTCAGCGTCTTCCTGTACTGCGGCACGGAGCTGTTCGTCGACACTGCGAGCCCGGCCGTGACCCGCGTCGCGCACGCCGGCAGCGGGCGCGGCGAGCCCTCCACGTCGACGACGCACATGCGGCATCCGCCGTAGGGATCGAGCTTCTCGTCGTGGCAGAGCGTCGGGATGAAGACGCCGTGGCGCGCCGCCGCATAGACGAGCAGCTCGCCCTCCGGGGCACTGACGGTCTTGCCGTCGAGCGAGAACTTGACCATCACGCAGATCCTAGAGGCGCGAAGAGCTCCGGCCAGAGGCGGAAGGCGTTGCGCACCGGGATGGGAGCGCCCTGACCGAGCCCGCAGATCGAGGTCGCGGCCATCGCGTCGAGCCACTCCTCCACCTGCGGGCGCGGCATCGCCGCCTCGCCGTGCTCGAGCTCAGCGCAGATGTGGTGCAGCGCGCGGTTCCCGATCCGGCAGGGCGTGCACTTCTGGCACGACTCCTCGGCGAAGAAGCGCATCGTCTCGCCGAGCAGCCGGAGCGGCGGATAGCGCCTGGGGAAGACCTGGAGGCCCGCCGAGCCCGGGCCGGCGCCCCACTCGCGCAGCGCCTCGCGGGTGAGCGGGACGTCGAGCGCCGCGGGAGGGAGGATGCCGCTCGCCGCGCCGCCCGGGACGATCGCGCCGATCTCGTCGCTCGCGCCACCCGCGTACTCCTCGATCAGCCGGCGCGGCGTCACGTCGAGCGGGGCCTCGAAGCACCCGGGCTCCCGCACCGCCCCGGTCACGGACCACAGCCGTCCGCGCGGCCAGCGCTCGCCGCCGGCGCGCAGGATCGCCGGGATGTGCGCGAGCGTCTCCACGTTGTTGATCAGCGTCGGTCGGCCGAGGTACCCGAACCGGCTCGGGTAGGGAGGCTTCAGGCGCGGCATGCCGCGGCGGCCCTCCATCGACTCGAGCATAGCGGTCTCCTCGCCGCAGATGTACGCGCCGGCGCCGACGACGAGCTCGAGCGACAGGCCGTCGAGCAGGCCGGCGGCCCGGAACTCGCCGATCGCCCGCGCCAGCCTGTCGCGGGCCGTCGCGTACTCCTCGCGCAGGTACACGAAGCCCTCGGTCGCGCGCGCAAAGCGCATGGCGAGCAGCGTGCCCTCGAGCAGGAGGTGCGGCCGCAGCTCCATCACGTAGCGATCCTTGATCGTTCCCGGCTCGCCCTCGTCGGCGTTCACGATCACGTAGCGCGGCTCGGGCTCGGCCGCGATCGCCTCCCACTTGAGGCCGGTGGGAAAGCCGGCCCCGCCGTAGCCGGCGAGGCCCGAGGCCTTCAGCTCGGCGAGGATCCGCTCCGGCGAGGGGAGCGAGCGCAGGAGCTCGAGACCGCCCCGGCGCTCGTAGTCGGCGAGCGTCCCGTCCGCCTGCCCGAGGCCGAGGGAGGGGCCCTCGTTCGCGCGGTGCAGCACCGGCTCGTCGCGGCCGAACGGCAGGATCGTGTCCCCGCGCGTCGCGACCGGCGCGAGCTCGCAGTGCCCGAGGCACGGCACCTCGAGCACCGTCGCGTCCGGCGGCGCGTGCTCCTGCGTCCGCGCGAGGAGCGCGCGCGCCCCGAAGCAGTCGCAGACGGGCCCCGTGCACACGCGCAGCGCGTCGACGGGCACCTCGAGGAAGGAGTAGAAGCTCTTGACCTCGTGCACCTCGCCGTGGCGGATGTTCATGTGGTCCGCGAGCGCGTCGGAGAGCTCGGCGGTGATCGGGCCGACCTCCCGGCGGATGCGGCCGAGGTTGTCGAGCAGCGACGTCCGTGGGGTCGGCAGCTCGGCGAGGAGCGACGTCAGCCGAAGGACGTCCACCCGCGGGATCGTACGCTTCAGGCGTCCCGGGGCACCCGCCTCACCAGTCGGTGCACCTCCGAGACCTACGGTGGGGCGCGCAGGACGGCGTCTGCGAGCTCGCCGAGGGGTGCCCCGTCCCGCGCCGCGAGGCCGACCAGGTAGCAGAGGAGCGGCGCGTTCGTCCGCTCCCCGCTCTCGTGCGCGGCGACGCGGGCGAGATCGAGCAGCGTCACGACAGCCTCGTCGTCGAGCTCGAGCCGCTCGGGAGGGACCCCGGCTCTTCGGGCCACGAGGTCACGCGCGGCGGCGAGCCATTCGTCCACGTCCCGGAGGCTACGCTTGCGCGCGTGGCGAGCGAGCCGGAAGCTGCCCCGCCGCCCCCGTACTCCACCGCTTCGGTCGAGCTCATTCGCCTGCCGGAGGGACGGACCGCACGAGACCGGGTCGCCGTCGAGGAGCCGCTCGAGATCCGCGTCAACGGCCGGGCCGTGGCGGTGACGATGCGGACGCCGGGCCACGACGAGGAGCTGGCGCTCGGCTTCCTCGTCTCGGAGGGGATGGCTCCCCGGCACGCCGAGCCGACCGCGGACCTGGCCGCGAACACCGTCGAGGTAAGGGTCGACGACGTCGATCTCGGCCGGCTGCAGCGGAACTTCTATACGACCTCGTCCTGTGGCGTCTGCGGCAAGGGAGCCCTCGAGGCGGTGGCCGTCGCGGCGGCTCGCAGCGAGAGCCCGCTCCGCGTGCCGTCCTCCCTCCTCGCCGGCCTGCCCGAGCAGCTGCGAGCAGGCCAGGCGGCCTTCGCGGCCACGGGCGGCCTCCACGCGACGGGGTTGTTCGACACGGACGCGACGCTCCTCTGCCTGCGCGAGGACGTCGGCCGGCACAACGCGCTCGACAAGGTGATCGGGTGGGCCTACGGGCGCGGCCTCCTGCCGCTCGCGGAGGCGCTGCTCTGCGTGAGCGGGCGGCTGTCGTTCGAGCTCGTCCAGAAGGCAGCCGTCGCCGGCTGTCCGATCCTGATCGGCGTCGGGGCTCCCTCGAGCCTCGCCGTCGAGCTCGCTGCCGATCGCGGCGTCACGCTCTGCGGCTTCGTCCGCGGCGGCCGGGCGAACGTCTACTCGGAGCCGTGGCGCATCACGGTCTGACCGGCGTCCTGCTCGTCGGCGGCGCGAGCCGTCGCTTCGGCTCGCCCAAGGCGCTCGCCCACCTCGGCGGCGAGACGCTCGCCGAGCGGGCCTGGCGGGTGCTCGGGCTCGTCTGCGACGAGCGCATCGCCGTCGGGAAGTCCGCCGATCGTCTCGCGCTGCCGTTTCCCGTCCACGACGACGGCTCGGAGGTTCGCGCGCCGCTCGCCGGGGTGGTCGCGGGACTTCGGCTCGCGAGGAACGGGCTGTGCATCTGCCTGCCCGTCGACTGCCCGCTCGTCACCGCGGATGCGCTGCGGGCGCTCGCGGAGGCCTGCGCGGATGCAGCGGTGCCGCAGACGGGTCCTCTCCCCGGCGCCTACCGGGCCACCGCCCTGCCGCTGCTCGAGCGGTGCCTGCGCGACGGCGAGCTGGCCCTGCGCGAGGCGCTGTCCTCCCTCGACACGCGCGTGGTCCAGCTCGACCCGGCCGAGCTCGTGAACGTCAACACCGAGGAGGCGCTGCTCGCGCTCGGCGGCGCGGCCTGACCGCTCAGGCGGCCGCGGCCCCGTTCTGCCCGTTGAGGCGGTCGGCGAGCTTCATCGCGCGGTTCAGGCACGCGTCGCTGTTGATGTACTCGAACTCGGCGAACCGGCCGCAGAGGTCGACGCCGAGCTCCTCGAAGTAGCGCCGCACGATCGCGATGTTGCGGCGGTAGGAGAGCGTGTAGACGGGATAGGCGTACGGGACGCGATGGACGTCGGTCACGATCACGTCGTCCGCCTTCAGGATCCCGATGCGCTCGGCGTCGGCGATCACGCGGGCGGTGAGCTCCTCGTCGGTGAGCTCGTGCACGCCGTCGCCTGGATTCGTCGTGATCTCGGCGATCAGCGACGACGTGCCGGGCCGCACCAGCTCCTGGCTGAAGAAGCCCATGTAGCAGACGCGATGCATGACCACGGACGGATCCGGGATGTAGACCGCGCTCTTGTCCATCAGGCTCTCGTTGTCGACGGCCACGAGGACGACCCGCATCGAGTTGTAGCGCAGGTCGTCGATCGCGTTCTGTACCTCCTCGGGCACGTTCTCGAAGCACTTGATCGCGTCGTGGATCGGGAAGGAGACGACGACGTGGTCGAACTCGTGCTCCTCGCCGCCGCTCGACACGTGCCAGTGCTCGCCGTGACGCCTGATGCTGGTGACTGCCGAATTGCACACGATCTCGGAGTCGTCGTCGATCAGCGCGTGCACCATGGCCTCGGCGCCGCCACGGGTCGGATACCGGAAGTAGAGCTGGTGCAGGTATCCCTCGGTCTCGATACCGAGAGCCGAGCGCACGACGTCCTCCATCGGCGGCTTCGGAATCCGCTCGACGAAGTCGAGGCCGAGCTCGCTCGGAGCGATATTCCAGATCTTCGCGTTGTACGGCAAAAAGTACTTGTCGGAAATACCCTCGCCGAAAGTCGAGTACGACCATTCCTCGAGATTGGTCACCTCGCCGCTGAATGGATTGCGGAGGTAGCCGAGGAGACAATCGTAGGTGTCCTCCGGGTCGAGCGAGGCGAGATCGTTCTCGAACGGATACTTGACGTACTTGCCTCCGAACAGGATCTGATTCGCGCGCTTGCACCTGTTCAGGTTGTCCGTCAGGAGCTCGTCGACGAACTCGTTCACGTGCTGGTGCTTCGAGAAGAGAATGTGCCCGCCGATGTCGTAGCCGAAGCCATCCTTGAAATAGGTGCGGCAGAGCCCGCCGGGCTTCTCCGAGGCCTCGAGCACGAGGCTCTCGTGCCGCAGACGATTCTGCAGGGCGACGCCGGTGATGCCGCCGCCGAGTATTCCGATCCTCATACGTGACTCCTTAGGAAAAGCGGACTCGAAGGATACGCCGCATGCTCCATTTCATCGTCTCCAGGGGGCGCATGGTCGACTGGCCGATGCGGAAGGTGTACTCGATCGGGATCACATGCACCCGCCGGCCCTCCTTGAGCGGCCGCAGCAGCAGCTCGACTGGGAGCGCCGCGCCCTTGGGGTCGAAGCGCAGCTCGTCGACAACGGATTTGCGGTAGGCGCGCATGCCGGAGTGCAGGTCGTTGAGCCGCTTGCCGAAGAGCAGCGACGCGAGTGCCCCGAGCATCCGGTTGGCGACATAGTTCGGCATCGGCATGGCCTGCGGTTTTCCGTAGAGGCGAGAGCCGTCGACGACGTCCCAGCCCTCCTCGAGCACGAGTCTCCGCAGCTCGGGGATCCGCTCCGCCGGGTAGGTGTCGTCGCAGTCGAGCGTCACGACGACCTCGCCGGAGCCCGAGCGCAGGGCGAGGGCCATCGCCGGCCCGTACCCGATCGGGGGAAATTGCTTGATCACGTGCGCGCCGAGCTCACTCGCGATCTCGGCAGTCGAGTCGGTGCTCGAATCGACGATCAGGATCTCCGCGTCGGGCACGACGGCCTGAATCGACCTCACGACTTTCCCGACGGCATTCTCCTCGTTCAGCGTGATCATCGCGACAGTGAGATCGCTCATGGCAGCCGCATCCCGTTCCGCGGACGAAAGCCGTTCGCCACGGCGCGAGGACGGAGCCTGCCGCGCACGTTTCGACTGGCGCGAGGTTGCGTAGAGAGCCGGGGCACTTGTCGAGTGTATGCTAGGAATCCCGATCGGGCAACGGTCCGTTTGCGGCACTCGCTCCGACGACAACGCGTGGCACTCAGACCGGATATTCGATGACCTCGACCGCCGAAGACTTCCCGCGCGCGTACGTCGAGGAGACGATCGAGATCCTGCGGCAGGTCGATGCGGGCGAGATCGAGCGCATCGTCACAGGTCTCGCCGAGGTGCGTGCCCGCGGCGGCCGGCTCTTCATCCTCGGGGTCGGCGGCTCGGCCGGCCACGCCGGTCACGCCGTCAACGACTTTCGCAAGATCTGCGGGATCGAGTCCTACGCTCCGACCGACAACGTGTCGGAGCTCACCGCACGGGTGAACGACGAGGGTTGGGACACGTCGTTCTCGGAATGGCTCAAGGGCTCGCGGCTCGCCTCGGCCGACGCGGTGCTCGTGTTCTCCGTCGGAGGAGGGCATCGCGAGCAGAACGTCTCGGTCAATCTGGTGCGGGCGCTCGAGCTGGCGCAGGAGGTTTCTGCACCCGTCTTCGGCATCGTGGGACGCGACGGCGGCTACACGGCGCAGGTCGCCAGCGCGTGCGTCGTGATTCCGCCGCTCGTGGCCGAACGCGTGACGCCCCACACCGAGGGTCTTTGCGCCGTCGTCTGGCATCTGATCGTGAGCCATCCGGACCTGCAGGCTCATCGCACGAAATGGTAACGCGAGACGCAGAGTCCGAATCGGGAGGTCCGGCGAATAAGCGGTTACGATGTGTGCTGCACGCGTGAAGTTGCGCTAATCGCTCTTCCCGGTTGCTTGACACGGTGCAGGGCCGCCGCTAAGAGTGGGAAAGTGTCCGCGTGGGCACGCGGAGCAGGGGGTCGGGGAGCGGTGGAGAGTGACGAGGCCAGGTCGGCGGAGGTAGGGGCGGCCACGGACGGCTGGGCAGGGGCGGTCGCCGGTCAGGCGTTCTTCGTCGTCGGCGGCGCGGGCTTCATCGGCAGCCACTTCGTCGACGCGCTGCTCGGCCGACCGGACGTGCGCGGCGTCACGATCTTCGACAACTTCTCCTCGGGGCGGCGCTGGCACTTCGAGCACCATCTCGACGACGCGCGCTTCCGCGTGGAGGAGGGGGAGGTCAGGGACGGAGCGCGCCTCGGGGCGTGCATGGACGGGCACGACGTGGTCATCCACCTGGCCTCGAACCCGGACATCGCGCGCGCCGTGACCGAGCCGGACATCGATTTCTACGAGGGCACGTACCTGACCCAGCAGGTGGTGGAGGCGATGCGCGTGACGAGCGCGAAGCACCTCCTCTACGCCTCGGGCAGCGGGGTCTACGGCGACGTTGGAGAGCTCGAGGCGCAGGAGGACCACGGACCGCTCCTGCCGATCTCGACCTACGGCGCGAGCAAGGCCGCCGGCGAGTCGCTGATCGCGTCCTACAGCTTCATGTTCGACCTGGTCGGCCGCGCCTTTCGCTTCGGCAACGTGGTCGGCCCGCGACAGACGCACGGCGTCGGTTTCGACTTCGTCCGTCGCCTGCTCGACGATCCGACCCGCCTGCGGATTCTCGGCGACGGCAGCCAGAGCAAGTCGTACATCCACGTGCGGGACGTCGTGTCGGCGGTTCTCACCGCCCACGCGCGGGAGCGGGCCGCCTATCAGGTCTACAACGTCGCGACCGGTGACTACATCACCGTCAAGGAGATCGCCGACCTCGCCTTCGAGTGCCTCGACATCACGCCGCAGGCCTCCGCGTACGAGTTCACCGGCGGCGATCGCGGCTGGAAGGGCGACGTGCCGATCGTGCGGCTGAGCACGGAGCGCATCCGGGCGCTCGGCTGGGCACCCTCGGTCGGGAGCCGCGGGGCGCTCGGGGAGTCGATGCTGGCGATGCTGCCCGACGCGAGGGCGGGAAGGCTGTGAGCGCCGCCGCCGCCGCCGAGCGCCGGCGAGGAGTCTTCCTCGATCGCGACGGCGTGCTCATCCGCGCGCTCCCCCGCAACGGCCGTCCCTACTCGGCGCGGAACCTCGACGACGTCGAGCTGCTGCCGCTCGTGCCCGAGTCGTGCGCGACGTTGAGGGAGGCGGGCGCCGTGTTGATCGTGGTCACCAACCAGCCGGACCTGACGCGCGGCGGCCTGAGCGCCGAGGCGCTCGACGACACGCACGCCTGGCTTCGGCGCCAGGTCGGGATCGACGACATCCGCGTCTGCCCCCACGACGACGCCGACGAGTGCGACTGCCGCAAGCCGAGGCCCGGGATGCTCGAGGCCGCCGCGCACGACTGGCGGCTCGACCTCGGGACGTCCGTTATGGTCGGCGACCGCTGGCGCGACGTGGAGGCCGGCCGCCGGGCGGGCTGCAAGACGGTATTCGTCGACCGCGGGTACGACGAGCAACAGCCACGGGACCCGGATCTCGTCGTGGACGAGCTGTCCGAGGCCGTCCCGTGGATTCTCAGCTTCTGGAACACCGAGGAGGACGACCATGGCACTTGACACGACATCGCTGCCCGAGACCCGGACACCGGATCTCGAGGCCCTGAGCATCAAGGTCTTCGCGGACGGAGCCGACACACGGGCGATCGTCGATCTGCTCCAGAACCCCCTGATCCAGGGGATCACCACCAACCCGACGCTGATGCGGAAGATCGGCGTCAGCGACTACGAGGCGTTCGCCCGCGAGCTGCTCGAGGCGGTGCCCCAACTCCCGGTCTCCCTCGAGGTCTTCTCCGACGAGTTCGACGAGATGGAGCGGCAGGCCCTGAAGATCGCCGGCTGGGGCGAGAACGTCTACGTCAAGATCCCGGTCACGAACACCCGCTCCGAGGACGCGGGGCCGCTGCTCACGCGGCTCGCGGGCGCCGGCGTGAAGGTGAACGTGACGGCGCTGATGACGCTCGAGCAGGTTCGCCACACGTCGGAGTGCCTCGCCGAGGCACCCGCGGGCTACGTCTCGGTCTTCGCCGGCAGGGTCGCCGACACGGGTCGGGACCCGGTGCCGCTGATGGCCGCGGCCGTCGAGGCGATGAAGCCGTACCCGAACCTCGAGTTGATCTGGGCGAGCCCGCGCGAGCTGCTCAACATCTTCCAGGCCGATGCCATCGGCTGCCACGTGATCACGGTCACGCACGACGTGCTCGCGAAGCTCGGCGGTGTGGGTCGGGACCTGGACGACTACTCGCTCGGAACCGTGCAGATGTTCTTCGACGACGCGCGCGCCGCCGGCTACAGCCTGTAGCTCGCGTGGCGCGACCGGGCGGAACGCGGGAGCGGCAGGCACGCCGTCACCGCACGGAGTCGGTGGGCGGCGACGGACGGGTGGGCGCACTCGCCTCGCCGCACGCCCCCGCGCCCACCGGAGGGGCGGCGGGGCGCTTCGTCGAGGCCTGGTGGGCGTATGCGGTGCTCGCCTGCTACGTCGCCCTGGTGGGCGTCATGCTCTTGCGTCACGAGCCGTGGTTCGACGAGGCCCAGGCGTGGCTGCTGGCACGGGACGCGAGCCCGTGGTCGCTCTTCGCGCACCACCTTCGCTACGAGGGCTCGCCCGGTCTCTGGCACGCGATCCTCCTCCTACCGGCGAAGGCCGGCCTGCCCTACGCCACGCTGAACGTGATCGCGGCCGCGCTCGGCTCGTTCGCTGCCTACCTGCTCCTGCGGCACTCGCCGTTCCCGCCGCTCGTCCGGGCGCTCCTGCCGTTCACGTACTTCCTCCTCTACCAGTACGCCGTCGTTGCCCGCAGCTACGCGCTGCTCGCGCCCCTGCTCTTCCTGCTCGCGATCGTCTGGCCGGAGCGGGTGCGCCGGGTCTACGTCCTCACGGTGCTGCTCGTGCTGCTGGCGAACGTGAGCGCGCACGGTGCGCTGATCGCGGGCTCGCTCCTGCTCGTCCACCTGCTCGACGTGTGGAGGACGAGGCGGGTGCTCGGCCGGGACGTGTTGCGCCGGCAGCTCGTCGCCGCAGGAGCGTTCGGCCTCGTCACCGTGCTCTTGATCCTGCAGCTCCGCCCCCCGCCGGACCTCTCCAACCCGGTCAAGCGTGAGGTGGGGCTCTCCTCTCTGCGCACGCTCGGAAAGGTGATCGACGGCACCCTGACCGGCTTCTGGCCGCTCTCGCTCCTGGCCGTCGTCACGACGCTGCTCT
>JACCZA010000027.1 GCA_013696185.1 Actinomycetota bacterium | reverse complement strand
CAAGGAGTGCGCGCGTCGTGGCGCCCGCGCTGGGCACCGCGTCTCCCAGGATCAGCGCGGCGAGCAGCGGCCCGGCGAGCTGGCCCAGGGACACCCCGGCGGTGAGGAGCCCGAAGTGGTGGTCGTGCCGCGCGTGGTCGGACTCGCGGGCGACGACGTCCTGCGCCCCGAGGGCGAGCGCGAGATGGCCGAGGCCGATCACCGCGCTCGTCGCGGCGATCGCGGGGGTCGTCGTCGCCGTCGCGAGCAGGAGGCAGCCCACGGTCTGGACGGCGCAGCCGATCCCGAGCAGCGGCGCGGCGCGCCTGTCGGAGAGGCGGCCGAGCGGGATCGCGAGGAAGATCGGCAGCAGGGCGAAGGCGGCAGCGACGAGCCCGACCTCGCGTGCTCCCTCGCCGTAGGCGAGCAGGCGGTACGAGGTCGTCGGCCGGACGAGGTAGACCGCCGCCTGCGCGATGCCCAGCGCGAGCAGGGCGAAGAGGAGCCGGCGCGTCACTAGGACGCGAGGAGTCGCTTGGCCTGCTCGTAGAACGGGACGTCGACGAACTCGCCCCCGACCGTGATCGCCCCCTGCCCGGCGGCGAGCGCGCGCTCGTACTCCTCGACCACGCGCCGGGCGCGCTCGAGCTCCTCCTCGCTCGGGCTGAAGACCTCGTTCAGGATCGGCACCTGGCTCGGATGGACGCAGGGCGCGCCTCGCAGGCCGAGCGCCCGGGACTCCTCGGCGCTGCGGCGGAACGCGTCGAGGTCGCCGAAGCCGACGATCGCCCCCGTCAGGCCGATCGGGACTATGCCGGCCGCCTGCGCGGCGTTCACGACGAGGAAGCTGGCGATCGCGTTGCCGGCGCCGCCGGCCTCCATGCCGGTCGCGAACGTGTAGTCGCTCGACCCGAGCCCGACCGCGACGACACGGGGGTGCGCCGCGCAGATCCCCGCGGCGTCCAGGAGGCCCTTCGGCCCCTCGATCCGCGGAAAGAAGACCGTGTGGCCGGCGGGCAGGCCGCGCTCCTCCTCGACACTCGCGGCGATCTCGGCCAGCGCGAGCACGTGCTCGGCGGAGTCGACCTTCGGCAGGACGACACCGCGCACGTCCGGACCGATCGCGGCCTCGAGGTCGTCGACGGCCAGGCGCCACGGGCGGTTGACGCGGACGAGGACGTCTGCGCCGGCCTGGCCGACGGTCTTCGCCGCCTCCGAGACCAGGGTGCGGGCCCGCTCCTTCTCGGACGGGGCGACCGCGTCCTCGAGATCGAGGATGATCGCGTCGGCGTCGCGCTCGTGTGCCTTCGCGACGAAGCGCTCGGACACGACGGGGACGAAGAGCAGCGAGCGCCAGCGGGGGCGGTAACCCGTCACACGACGCCCTCTGAGGCGAGCCGCTCGAGCTCCGCGGCGTCGAGCCCGAGCTCGCCGTAGACCTCGCGGTTGTGCTCGCCGAGCCCCGGCGCGGGAAGGCGGATCGCTCCGGGCGTGGCGGAGAAGCGGGGGACGACGTTCTGGAGCACGACGCCGTCGTCCTCCAGCTCGACGATCGTCTCGCGCTCGCGGTAGTGCTCGTCGGCGAGGGCCTCGGTCACGTCGAGCACCGGGCCGACCGTCAGCCGGTGCTCGGCGGCGAGCGCGAGCAGCTCGTCGCGGCCGAAGCGGCGGAACTCCGGCACGAGCGCCTCGCGCAGCTCCTCGCGGTTGGCGAGACGCGCCTCCGAGGTGGAGAAGCGTGGGTCGGCGAGCAGGTCCTCGCGGCCGATCGCCGCGAAGAAGCGCGCCGCCGTCTCGTCCGTGGCGGCCGAGATCGCGACCCACCGGTCGTCGCCCGTCTGGAAGACGCCGCGCACGGAGGAGACCCCGGCGCCGTCGCCGCGGCTGCGGAGCCGCCCGCGGCCGGCGTAGGCGGTCGCGTCGGCGCCCATGATCGAGAACAGCGGCTCGTAGAGCGAGACGTCGACCACCTGTCCGGGGCCGCCGTTGACGCGGACGTGCCAGAGCGCGCCGAGGGCGGCCGAGGCCGCGTAGGTCCCGGCCACCGTGTCGGCCAGCGAGAGCGGCGCCGCCACCGGCGGGCCGTCCGGCGGCCCGTTCAGGAACGTGAAGCCCGAGAACGCCTCGGCGAGCGTGCCGAAGCCGGGCTGGCTTGCGCGCGGGCCGGTCTGCCCCCAGCCGGAGATGCGGACGATCACGAGGTCGGGATTGCACTCGAGCAGGCGCTCCGGACCGCCGCAGAGCCGCTCGAGCACGCCCGGCGTGAAGTTCTCCGCGAGGACGTCCGCCGTCTCCGCCAGCCGGAGCAGGAGCTCGCGGCCGGTCTCGCTCGCGAGATCGAGCGTGATGCTGCGCTTGTTGCGGCTGTACGCCTGCCAGTACGCGTCGTAGCCGTCGACGGTCGTGCGGCGGAACGGGTCCCC
>JACCZA010000010.1 GCA_013696185.1 Actinomycetota bacterium | reverse complement strand
GGACGCCCTCGACGAGCAGGTCGAGGATTGCCGTCGTGCCGAGGCTCTTCGTCGCTACGCCGCAGGCGACCGGGAAGATCTCGCCGCGCGTGACCGCGCCCTTGAGCGCGGCCGCCACTTCCTGGTGGGAGAGCTCCTGCCCGTCGAGATAGCGCTCCATCAGTCCCTCGTCGGTCTCGACGACCGCGTCGAGCAGCTTCTCCCGGTACTCGGCGACGGTGTCGGCGAGCTCGGCGAGGATCTCCCCGGGGGCGTCCTCGCGCCCTCCGTCGCCGCTCGTGTAGGCGACCATGTGCAGGAGGTCGACGATGCCCGTCACCTCGTGCTCGCTGCCGATCGGCAGGTGCACGGCGACGCAGTGCTCGGAGAGCTGGCGTCCGAGCGCCTCGAGCACGCGGAAGAAGTCGGCGCGCTCACGGTCGAGCATGTTGACGGCGATCACGCGCGAGAGCTCGAGCTCGGCGGCGCGCGCCCACATCCGGGTCGTCCCCACCTCGACCCCCATCACTGCCGAGACGACGAAGAGGGCGCCTTCGACCACGCGGAGCGCCGCGATCCCGTCGCCCAGGAACCCCGGGTCGCCGGGCGCGTCGATCAGGTTGATCTTCCGTCCCTGCCACTCGAGATGGCAGAGCGAGGCCGCGAGGGACATCTGGCGCCGCCGCTCGTCCTCGTCGTAGTCGCAGACGGTCGAGCCGCTCTGGACGCTCCCGAGCCGGTTGATCGCTCCCGCCTGGAAGAGCATCGCCTCGACGAGCGAGGTCTTGCCCGTTCCGCGGTGTCCGACCACGGCGACGTTGCGGATCTTGCCGGACTCGACTGCGGGCATGCAGCTCCTCCTGCTCGTGGGGGTCTGTCTGGGAGGCGATTCTATCCCGCCGTCCCCGCCCGCTCGTGCCGACTGCTACTCGTGCTGGGCGCGGGCCGGTGGGCCCGCCAGGCGCGCCTTGAGGCGGAGAACCGCCTTCGTGTGCAGCTGTGACACGCGCGACTCGGTCACGCCGAGCACCTCACCGATCTCGCGGAGGGTCAGCTCCTCGTAGTAGTACAGCGTGATCACGAGCTTCTCGCGCTCGGGCAGGCCGGCGATCGCCTCGCCGATCGCCTCGCGCTGCTCGCTCTGGGCGAGGAAGGAGAGCGGGTCGGGGCCGTGCGAGTCCTCGATCGTGTCGATCAGGGCCACCTGGTCGCCGCCGGCCGACACCGTCCAGAGCTCGTCGAGCGCGGCGATCGACGTGCGCGAGATGTCGGAGAGGCTCTCGTTCAGCTCGTCCTGGCTGAGCCCGAGCTTGCCGGCGAGCTCCTCGTCGCTCGGCGCCCGGCCGAGCCGGGACTCGAGCTCCCCGATCGTGCGCTCGATGTCCCGCGCGCGGGAGCGAACCGAGCGCGGCACCCAGTCGAGGGCCCGCAGCTCGTCGATGATCGAGCCCTTGATGCGCGTGATCGCGTACGTCTCGAACTTGACGTCGCGCTCGGGGTCGTAGCGCTCGATCGCCCCGATCAGGCCCAGCAGGCCGTACGAGACGAGGTCGTCGTCGTCCACGTGGGCGGGGAGCCCGCTCGCCAGCCTGCCCGCGACGTACTTGACGAGCGGTGCGTACGTGAGGATCAGCCGATCGCGCAGCCCCGGGTCACTCGTGCGCCGGTACTCGAGCCAGAGATCCTGCGTGTCCTCGACCGCCACGGGGAGAGGATACGACTTCGACCCGCGGTTCCCCTTCGCTCACCGGCGGAATGCGCCGCGGGCCATCGTCACGAGCCAGGCAGCGAGGGCCAGCGCGGCGACTGCGATCACCAGCTGACGCGCGGCGAGGGCGGCGAGGGCGATGCCGGCGAAGAGCCCGGCGAGGACCGCGAAGAGGAGGCCGAGCCCGCGGCGCGGCGGCGGCGCCATCCGGCGGCGGCGCTACTGCGGCGGAAGGGCGTCGTAGCGCTCGCCCTCGTCCGCGCCGTACCCCTTGCCCTGCTGCTCGGACTCGAGCGCCCCGCCCTCGGCGGGATCCTCGGCCGGCTCAGCGGGTTGCCGCGAGCCCTCGTTCTCGTCGTCGAGCACGCCGCCCTCGGCGGAATCGTCGCTGCGCGCCGCCTGTTCGTGTTCGTCCATGGACACACCCCTGCCCAGAAACGCGCAAGTACAATCCCCGGCTCGAACCGCGGAGGGGCGTAGCTCAATTGGCAGAGCACCGGTCTCCAAAACCGGGGGTTGCAGGTTCGAGTCCTGCCGCCCCTGCTGGGTAGGAGGCGCGGATTACCTGGAGTGACGGTGGTCGGCCGGGCGCACCGAGCAGCGCCTAGCTGTCCTGCCTCGGGAGGTTGTGGACACGGCTGATCGGTGATCGGCCACCGAGCGAGCTGTGCGGCCTGCGCTCGTTGTAGTAGCCCAGCCAGTGTGACAG
>JACCZA010000006.1 GCA_013696185.1 Actinomycetota bacterium | reverse complement strand
CTGCCGCGACGCCGCCGCTGCGCGAGCAGACGCCGTGGGAGCGCATGCTCGCCGACTACCGCACGACGAGCCTCTCGGTCGGCGCGCACCCGCTCGAGCTCCTGCGGCCCCACCTGCCCGAAGGCGTCCTCTCGAGCCGGGAGCTCGCCGAGTGCCCCTCGGGAAAGCGCGTCTCGGTCGCGGGCATGGCCGTCGCCCGGCAGCGCCCCGCGACCGCGAACGGCGTCGTCTTCATGCTGATCGAGGACGAGCTCGGACAGGTCAACCTGATCGTGCCGCCGGCAGTGTACGACCGCTGCCGCGCGGTCGTCCGCGGCGAGCCGCTCCTGCTCGCACACGGCGTCTTCGAGCGCCGCGACCGCAACCGCAACGTGCTCGTGCGCGAGCTCGAGACGCTGGGTCCCCTCGCGCGAGAGGTGTCAGGGGTGGCCGAGGTGGGCGCCGCTCTACCCGGCGCCCACCATTTCGGCCATCGCTAGCATGGGGGCTCTACGACCGGCCGCGGCCGTCGAGTGCCCAGTAGATCTCGGTGATCCGCCTGGAGCCGTCGCCGAAGTGCTCGGTGATGGTCGAGGCGGCGATGCGGTCCGCGCGGTCGACCCGCTCGGGCCTCGCGTCCTCGTTCTCGGCCTGCGTCGACGCCGCAAGCGCGCCGATCGTCGTCGTCGAGTCGAGGTGCGAGTAGATCGAGACGAGCTGGTCGTAGTCGTGCTGGTTCGGGTGCATCGTGTGGTCGTGCGGCTGCGCCATGTTGTAGTAGTCCATGCAGGTGTGGAGGTCCGCACCCGACTCGTCCTGGTGGCCGAGGCCGAAGTCGTGGCCGACCTCCTGACACATCACGTGAGCCCGCCAGTACGGCGTGTCGTACTTCGAGCCGGTGGTGTAGTAGCTGTCGTTCACCTTGGCCGTCCCCTGCGTGATGTGGCTCCCGGAGATCGAGATCGACGCGAGGCCGAGCCAGCCGTTGTTGCCGTAGGTGCCGTTGCACACCTCGACGCGTCCCGAGGTCGCGCGGCAGCGCTTCGTGCTCTGCCCGGTTACCTCGGTGAGATCCATGACGGTCGACGCGTTCCAGTCGGCGATCGCCCCGTCGAGGTACGCGTCCCACGTCGAGCTCACGTTGTCGCCCACGAGGAGCGTGAAGGGATTCGCCGTACGCGCCCAGTGATAGGTGTTCCAGGCGTGATTCGCCTGTGCCGCCGTCGCCCCGAAAGCAGCGGTCAGAACCGCCGCGACGAGCGACACGAAGAGCGTTCTACGCATCGATCCTCCTGTTCGCCTGCCGAATCGTTGCGGGGATGGTAGCCGCGAACCGCTGCGATGCCCATACCCCGACAGGGTACGGCGAGTCGCTCAGCCGGCCGGCACCTCGCGCAGGAGGCGCCGCTCGCCCTCCAGCGCGAAGGCCGCGTTGATCAGGGTGAGGTGCGAGAAGGCCTGGGGGAAGTTGCCGAGCAGGCGTCCGCTCACGGGGTCGTACTCCTCGGCCAGCAGACCGAGGTCGGTGCGGAGGTCGAGCAGCTGGCCGAAGAGCCGCCTCGCCTCGTCGCCGCGGCCGATCAGCGCGAGGCTCTCGCAGAGCCAGAACGAGCAGGGGAGGAAGCTGCCCTCCCCCGGAGGCAGGCCGTCCACCGACTCGGCGCCGGTCAGGTAGCGCTGGACGAAGGGACCGTCGGCGAGCTCGCGCTGCACCGCCTCGATCGTCCCGACGACGCGCGGGTCCTCGGGGGGCAGGAAGCCGACGAGCGGGATCAGCAGCAGGCTCGCATCGAGCTCGCTCGATCCGTAGGCCTGCGTGAAGGAGCCGAGCCCGGCGTCGAAGCCCTCGCGACACACCTCCTCGTGGATCTCGCTCGCGAGCGCGCGCCAGCGCTCGACCGGGCCCTCGAGCCCCTGCGTCTCGGCCGAGCGCACCGCGCGGTCGAATGCCACCCAGACCATCACCTTCGAGTGGGTGAAGTGCCGCCGGGGGCCGCGGATCTCCCAGATCCCCTCGTCCGGCTGCCGCCAGTTGTGCTCGAGGTACTCGAGCAGCTTCCGCTGCAGCGCCCAGGAGCTCGCCTCGTACTCGAGACCCTGCTCGCGCGCGTGGAAGAGCGCGTCCAGGAGCTCGCCGTACACGTCGAGCTGGAGCTGCTCGCTCGCGCCGTTGCCGATCCGGACGGGCTGCGAGTCGGCGTAACCGGGGAGCCAGTCGAGCTCGAGCTCGGTCAGCCGCCGCTCGCCGGCGACGCCGTACATGATCTGCAGGTCGGCGGGATCGCCCGCGGCGGCGCGCAGCAGCCAGTCGCGCCAGTCCCTCGCCTCCTCGACGTGGCCGGCGTTCGCGAAGGCGAGGAGGGTGAGGGTGGCGTCGCGCAGCCAGCAGAAGCGGTAGTCCCAGTTGCGGACGCCGCCGGGCCACTCGGGCAATGAGGTCGTCGGAGCCGCGACGATGCCCCCCGTCGGCGCGTAGGTGAGGGCCTTCAGCACGATCAGCGAGCGCTCGACGGCGTCCTGCCACTCGCCTCCGTAGCCGCAGGTCGTGCACCACTCGTCCCAGAACGCGTCGGTGTCGGCGAGGGCGTGCTCGGGGTCGATCTCCCGCGGCGGCGGCCGGTGCGACGGGAACCACGTGAGCACGAAGGGCACGCGCTCGCCCGCCGAGACGGTGAGCTCGGACACGCTCGTCAGGTTCTCGCCGCGCACCTCGGCGGGCGTGCGCAGGCAGAGACCGTCGGGGCCGGCGATCGCGACGCGCGCGCTGTCGATCCGCCGCACCCAGGGGACGATCTTCCCGTAGTCGAAGCGGATCACGAGCTCCGAGCGCATGTCGACGTGCCCCCGGATGCCCTCGACGATGCGGACGACGTCGGGATCGAGGCCGCGCGGCGGCATGAAGTCGATCACGCGCACCGCCCCGTCGTCGGTCTCCCACTCCGTCTCGAGCACGAGGGTGTGCGGGCGGTAGCGCCGTCCCGTCTGCCGCGCCTCCCCCTGGGGCGCGAGCAGCCAGCGGCCGTGGTCCTCCGTGCCGAGCAGCGCCGCGAAGCACGCGCCGGAGTCGAAGCGGGGGAAGCAGAGCCAGTCGATCGACCCCAGGCGGCTGACGAGGGCGGCCGTCTGCAGGTCGCCGATCAGGGCGTAGTCCTCGATCGGCGCCGACACTAGTGGTCGTCCTGCGCCGGCGAGAGCTGCGGCAGGCGCCTGCGGGCGGCACGCGCGAACGCGCGGCGGTACTCCCGCGCTGCCTCCTCCTCCAGCGAGGCCGCGTAGAAGTCGCGGAGGTCCTCGAGCGCCTCCGTGGCGTCCTCGAGGCACTCGCTGAGCTGTCCGTAGCGCTCCTCGGAGCTCTCTCGCGTGGCCGCGGCGAACGCGCGCTCGAGCGTCGCGCACTCGTCGAGCAGCTCGGCCTGCTCGCGCTCGAACAGGTCGAGCTGGCGCTCGACGAGCTCCGCGAAGCGGCTGCGCCGGATCACGCCAGCTCCCGGTAGAGCGCGAGATGGGCAGCCGCTGAGGCGTCCCAGGTGAGCGCGCGCCGCGCACGCTCGGCACCGGCCCGGGCCTCGGCGAGCGCGCCCTCGTCGTCGAGCAGCTCGCGGATGGCGGCGGCAAGCCCCTCGACGTCTCCGGGTCTGACGACCCGCCCCGCCGCGAAGGCCCGCACGGGCTCGGCGAGGCCGCCGACGTCGTAGACCACGGCCGGGACGCCTGCCCCGAGGGCGCGCAGGAGCGAGCCGCTCTGGTCGATCTCGGGGCGGTAGGGAAAGACAGCGACCGTCGCGTCCCCGTGCGCGCGGTCGACCTCCGCCTCGGAGAGGTAGCCGAGCCGCCACTCGACGCGCTCACCCGTCTCGCGCACCACGCGGTCGAGCTCGACCGGATCCCCGGCCACGAGCAGGCGGGCCCCCTCGACCTGTCGCACGGCGCGGAGCGCGTCGGGCAGCCCCCGGTAGGCGCGGATCACGCCGAAGAAGAGGACTGTCCGCCCGTCGTCGCGCCGCTCGGGGGCGCTCGGGAAGACGGGATGGGGGATGACGCGCAGGCGCGAGGGCGCGACGCCGAGCTCCTCGAGCACGCGCAGGCCGCGGCGGCTGTGGACGACGATCCGCTCGAAGCGGGAGAAGAGCCCGAGCCAGAGCGAGCGACGCCCGGCGGTGCGGCGCGGCAGGAGGTCGTGCGCCGTGAACACGAGCGGCGCGCGTGCCCGCAGGAGACGGCGGTCGAGCGCGGGGAGCGCCAGCCACTGCACGTGCACGACGTCGGCCGCGAGCGCCGCGAGGCGCGCCATCCCGACCGGGTGCTCGGCGAGCTTCAGCGGCAGGCGCAGGCGCGAGCGGCGAAAGAGGCGGGAGGAGAGCGGATAGAAGAGCTCGCGGCGGCGGTAGCCCTCCGCCGGCGGGGTCGAGCCGAAGCGGAAACGCGAGGTGACGAGCTCCACCTCGGCACCGGCGCGGACGAGTGCGGCGGCGAGCGCGTGGTCGTAGGGCGGGGTGTAGGCCGGCGGGTCGGCCAGGACGACGCGCATGGGCGCCTAGACTAGTGCGCCCGTGACCCCGCTCCTCGTGCGCAGCTGGAACCTCTTCCACGGCAACACGGTTCCGCCCGGGCGCGAGGCGCCGCTGCGCGCGCTGGTCGAGCTGGCGAGCGCCGACCGGCCGGACGTGCTCTGTCTGCAGGAGGTGCCGCCGTGGGCGCTCGGGCAGCTCGGGCGCTGGAGCGGGATGACGGCGCTCGGCGAGGTAGCGGCGCCGCCGCGGATCGGGCCTCTTCCCTCGAGCGCAGAGGTCGGACGAGCGCTCACGATCCACCACGGCATCCTGCGCTCGGCGTTCACGGGGCAGGCCAACGCGATCCTGCTCGCGCCGGAGCTCCGCGTGCTCGCGCGCGACTGGATCGTCCTCAATGCGCGGCGCTTCCGGCGTGCGCAGGCGCGCTGGCTCGGGCTGGCGCCCGTCGCCCGGCTCGCGTGGGCGAAGGAGCGCCGCGTCTGCCAGGCGGCGCGCGTCCAGCGGGAGGACGGCACGACGGCGCTCGTCGCGAACCTCCACGCGACGAGCTTCGGCGCCGACGAGCGCCTCGCCGACGCCGAGCTCCTGCGCGCGGCGGTCTTCGCCGATGCGCTGGCCCGTCCGGGCGAGCCGTGCATCCTCGCGGGAGACCTCAACTTGAAGGCCGGGCGCTCGTGGACGCTGTCCGACCTGACCGGGCCCGAGTGGGGGTTCGAGGGCACCGGCCCCTGGATCGACCACGTCCTCGTCCGCGGAGCCGGCGCCACTCCCACGGAGCGCTGGCCGGACGAGCGCCGCCGGCGGGCCGGCAGATTGCTCTCGGATCACGCGCCCGTCGAGCGGCGGGTGGAATGAGCTTCGAGCAGGCGCGCGCGCTCTTTCCCGTGCTCGAGCGGATCGCGTACCTGAACGCGGGCACGTTCGGGCCGCTCGCGCGGCCGACGCTCGAGGCCGTCGCCGCGCGACAGGCCGAGGAGGCCGAGCAGGGTCGCGGCGGTCGCGCCTACTTCGAGGGGGTCCTGGCGCTGCGCGAGCGGGTGCGCGCCAAGCTGGCGGCTCAGGTGGGCGTCGAGCCGGAGCAGGTCGCCCTCACGACGTCCACGACGGACGGGTGCAACATCGTCCTCGCGGGGCTCCGCCTCGGGCCGGACGACGAGGTCGTGACGACGGACCGCGAGCACTTCGGCCTCCTCGGCGCGCTCGGCGTCTGCCCGGCGCGGGTCCGGGTCGCGGAGATCAGCGGCCGCCCGGCGGCGCAGGCGCTCGAGCTGATCAGGGCCGAGATCACGCCCCGTACGCGCCTGATCGCGCTCCAGCACGTCTCGTGGGTGACGGGTCACGTGCTGCCCGTCCACGAACTGCGCGAGGAGACGGGCCTGCCGGTGCTGGTGGACGGAGCGCAGTCGGTCGGCGCCATCGACGTCCGGGCGAGCGCGTTCGAGTACGTGACGATCTCGGGGCAGAAGTGGCTCTGCGGGCCGGACTCGACGGGCGCGCTGGTCGTCCGCGAGCCGGAGTCGCTCGCCGTCCTCGCTCCGAGCTACTTCGGGCAGGACGGCTACGAGCGAGACGGCGACTTCCGGCCGAAGGAGGGTGCGGCGCGCTTCGACACGGGGTGGCTGCCGACGCCGTCGCTCGCCGGTCTCGAGGCGGCGCTCGACGTGCATCCGCCGTGGCGCTTCGAGCGTGCCGCGGCGATGGCCGCCCGCTGCCGTGCGCTCCTCGCGGAGCGCTTCGACGTGGTGACCGAGCCGGGTCACGCCACGCTCGTGAGCATCCGTCCCGAGTCGGATCCGGCCGCGCTCGTCCTCGACCTCCACGGCGCGGGCGTGGTCGTGCGCGACTTGCCCGGCACGGGCCTCCTGCGGGTCTCGTGCGGCTGGTGGACGAGCGACGATGACCTCGAGCGGCTCCTGGCGGCGCTCGCGGCGCGCACCGCCTGATCGACCACGGCGAGCCGGGTGGCGAGCGCCGCGAGTCCGGCCGCGCGAGCGAACCGCTGACCCCGGGCCGTTCGGAGTAGAGCGCGCTTCCACCAGGGTCAGACCCCGCTAGCTGACGTGCTACACACGTTCTGAACGGCTGAGGGATTCGTCCGGCCCTCCTTCGAGGCTGTGGGTCTCGCCAAAGACCACGGCTCGAAGGAGGGCTCGGATGCAGTTGCACCGTAACGCGAAGCTCGGATTGGCTGGCCGGTTCGCGCTGGTCGGCGTGATCGAGGGCGGCGTCTCGATCCGGGAAGCGGCGAGACGCCATGGCGTTTCGCCGGCGACCGCCTGCACGTGGTGGCACCGCTGGCGCGACGCGAGCTCAGCCGAGCGGGCATCGCTCGCTTGCCTGCTCGACCGCTCGAGCCGGCCGCGATGCTGCCCGCGCATGCTCTCGCCGGGCGATCAGGAGCGGATCTGCGAGGCACGCCGCAAGACTGGCTGGGGACCGCGCCAGCTCGCCGCCCGGCTCGGCCACCCACACGCGACGGTCTCGAAGACGCTCGGCCGCCACGGCTGCTCCCGCCGCGAGCGCGCTGCACGCGAGCCGGCGAACCGCTACGAGTGGCCCTGCCCGGGCGACCTGCTGCACATGGACACAGCGAGCTACGCGCGCTTCGACCGCCCCGGTCACGCCGTCACCGGCGACCGACGCACGACCGGGGCCGAGAAACGGGCCGCGGTCGGATACGACTACGCTCACGCCGTCGTCGACGACCACTCGCGCCTCGCCTACGCCGAGCTGCTCCCCGACCAGCGCGCCGACACCGTCGTCGCCTTCACCAGACGCGCACTGCACTTCTTCGAGCAGCACGGCATCCAGGCCAAGCGGCTGATGACCGACAACGCCTGGTGCTACACCCACAGCCGCGCCTTCTGCAGCCTGCTCGCCGATCACGCGATCAAGCAGCTCACGACCCAGCCCTACCGTCCCCGCACGAACGGCAAAGTCGAACGCTTCCACCAGACGATGGCGCGCGAGTGGGCCTACGGCGTCCGTTACCGCGACAGCGCCGCCCGTCAGCGCGCTCTGCCACACTGGCTCGAGCACTACAACAGGGCCAGACCGCACAGCTCACTCGGAGACCGACCCCCGATCAGCCGCGTTCAGAACCTCTGTAGGCAGGACAGCTAGCGGGCGATCGAGGCGTCTGTTGCGCGAGCATGTGCCGGATCGGTGACGCCGCCGGCCCCCGGGCGGCACCCGAGGGTCAGACCTCGGCGTCGGCCTCCGCCGCGGCAGCCGTGCGTAGGCCGAGCTGCGGCGCGATCGGCCGCAGCGCCTCGACGACGTTGCGGATGTGCTCGTCAAGCTCGAGCCCGAGCAGCTCCGCGCCCGCGTACACCTCGTCCCGGTGCACGCCCGCGGCGAAGGACGGCTGCTTGAGCTTCTTGCGCACCGACTTCGGCTCGAGCGTCTCGATCCCGTCCGGCCGCACGAGGCCACAGGCATGGACGAAGCCCGAGAGCTCGTCGCAGGCGAACAGCGTCCGCTTCAGCGGCGTGTCGCGCGGCAGCCCGAGGTGCTCGGCGTGCGAGAGGATGGCCTCGATCAC
>JACCZA010000380.1 GCA_013696185.1 Actinomycetota bacterium | reverse complement strand
AGGAGGACGAGGCTCGTGCGCGCGAGGAAGCGGCGAAAGGCGATGAGAAACAGAACGAGGACGAGCGCGTAGGCGGCGAACACCTGGCGCTCTCCGACGAGCGCCGTGTAGGTGAACTCGTGGAGGGCGACCATGTCGTCGAGCCCGAGAGCTGCCGTGAGCAGCCCTGCGTACAGGTACGGCGAGGAGCGAAGCGGCGAGCCGGCCACGCTCCGTAGGAGGATCGCCGTGAAGACGCACACGGCGGCGGTCGAGAGCCACAGCACGATGCCGAGGTTCGACAGGGCAGCGACGAAGCTGCACTCGACGCCCGAGCACGTGTCTCCCCGCAGAGCCTCGACCGTCTCCCGCGTGAAGAAGGCGTACGGCTTGTCGAGCACCTCCGAAGCGACGGCCCCGGCGCCGAGGGCCACGAGCGTGCCACCGACGACGAGAAGCAGAACGACCGGCAGGCGCTCGAGGCGAAGCGAGAACGGCGCGCCGGCCGCCTGCTCGGGCCCAGCCGGCCCGCGCGCATCCGGTGCCTCTCGCACATCCGCCATCACCAACGACGATTCGAGGCAGGCGCGGCCACACCTGCCCCCGCCCCGCAGAGGTCTACGTGGCGCTCATCGCGTCGACTACCCTCGCGAGATGGGCGCCGCCGCCAACGGGATCGAGGTCGAGGGGCTCGTCCGCGAGTTCAAGAAGGGTCCGCGCGCAGTCGACGGGATCGATCTGACCGTGTCGCCCGGGGAGATCTACGGCTTCCTCGGCCCGAACGGCGCGGGCAAGTCGACGACGGTGCTCGTGCTGACGACGCTGCTCCCACCCACCGCCGGCACGGCGCGGGTGGCGGGCTTCGACGTCGCGACGCAGGGCGGCAGCGTGCGCACCGTGATCGGCGCCGCGCTGCAGGAGGCCGCGCTCGACCCGTTCCTGACCGGACGCGACCACATGAAGCTCCAGGGGGCCCTGCACGGGCTGCGTCGCGCCGAGCGGGAGGCGCGCGGCGAGGAGCTGCTCGCGCGGATCGGGCTGTCCGAGGCGGGCGACCGGAAGGTGAAGGCCTACTCGGGCGGCATGAAGCGCCGCCTCGATCTCGCGCTGGCGCTCGTCCACCGCCCACGAGTCCTCTTCCTCGACGAGCCGACGACCGGCCTCGACCCCCAGAGTCGCAGCGCCCTCTGGCAGGAGGTCGGTCGCCTCGCCAAGGAGGAGGGCGTCACCGTCTTCCTGACCACGCAGTACCTCGAGGAGGCCGACGTCCTCGCCGATCGCGTCGGCATCATCGACCACGGGCGGATCGTCGCCGAGGGGACGCCCGCCGAGCTCAAGGCGCAGATCGGTCGACCGAGCGTCGAGGCGGTACCCGCGGACCCGGACGACCGCTAGGCCCTCGTCGGGGTGCTCTCCCGCTTTGGAGAGCCAACGGGCGCCTCGCCGAACGGGGTCGCGGTACGGCTGAGCTCGGGCGACGACGGCCTCGTCGACATCGTGCGGGCGCTCGACGCCGAGAACCTTCGCGTCGAGCACCTCCAGTTGCACGCGCCGTCGCTCGACGACGTCTTCCTCGAGAAGACGGGTCGCTCGCTCGAGGGCGCCGGCGCGGACGCGCAGCCCGAAGCCGCACACGCGTGAGGAGCGCCGGCCTCGGCGTCCAGGTGGCGAGCCTGGCCCGCCGCTCGATCGTCCGCACCCTGCGCCAGCCCGCGAGCGCGATCCCACCGATCGTGTTCCCGCTCGCGCTGATGGCGCTCAACTCCGGGGGGCTGCACGCGGCGACCGACATCCCGGGCTTTCCGACCGACAACTTCTATGCCTTCGCGCTCGCCGTGCCGTTCGTCCAGGGCGCGCTCTTCTCGACGGTGAACGCGGGCACCGACCTCGCGCGCGACATCCAGACGGGCTTCTTCAACCGGCTCTCGCTGACGCCGATGCGGGGTGCTGCGCTCCTCGCCGGGAACCTCGCCGGCAACGTCGTCCTCGGCGTGGCGCAGGCGGCGATCTACATCACGGTCGGGCTGCTCATCGGCGTCGACTTCGAGTCGGGCCCGGGCGGCATCGCCGTCCTGCTCGTGCTCGCGGCCCTGATCTCGCTCGGATTCGGCGCGCTCGGGGCGATGCTGGCCCTGCGCACGGGCTCCGGGGAGGCCGTGCAGGGGCTCTTCCCCGTCCTGTTCGTCTTCCTCTTCATCTCGTCGATGAACATGCCCCGCAACCTGATCGAGATCGACTGGTTCAGGATCGCGGCGAGCTTCAACCCCGTCTCGTACCTGCTCGAGGGCGTGCGCAGCCTCGTGATCGAGGGCTGGGACGCCGAGACGCTCGCGCTCGGCTTCGGGATGGCGGTCGGCGTCACCATCGCCGCCACGATCGCCGCCTCACTCGCGCTGCGAAGCCGGCTGGAGCGGACGTGAGAGCCACCCTCTCGGTCGCCTACGGCGTCGCCTGGCGCGTGCTCCACAACGTGCTGCGCAACCCGTCGCTGATCGTCCCCTCGCTGCTGTTTCCGCTCTTCTTCTTCACCGCGTTCGCCGGCGGGCTCTCGCGCGTGAGCCAGCTCCCCGGCTTCGACAGGAGCTTCGATCTCAATTACACGGCCTTCCAGTTCGTGTTCGTGCTCCTGCAGTCGGCGGCCTTCGGCGGCGTCTTCACGGGCTTCGGCGTCGCGCGCGACTTCGAGAGCGGCTTCGCGCGCCGACTCCTGGTCGCAGCGCCGAGACGGAGCGGGATCCTCCTCGGCTACGCGGTGGCGGCCGTGTGTCGCTGGCTGATCACGGCCACCCTGCTCACGGTCGTGGCGCTCCTCGCCGGCATGCAGGTCGGCGGCGGACCGGTCGATCTGTTCGGCCTCTACCTGCTCGCGTTCCTGCTCAACCTGGCGGGCGTGCTCTGGGCGAGCGGCGTGGCGATGCGCCTGCGCACGATGCAGGCCGGGCCGCTGATGCAGATGCCCGTCTTCCTCGGGCTCTTCTTCGCCCCCGTCTACGTGCCGCTCGACCTGCTCCAGGGCTGGATCCACGCGGCGGCGACCGTCAATCCGGCGACCCGCCTGCTCGAGTCGGGCCGGAGCCTGCTGGCGGGCAGCCCGACCGAGGTCCCACTCGCCTTCGGCGCGGGGATCGCCCTCGCGCTCGCCTTCGGGGTGTGGGCGATGCGGGGCCTGCGGAAGGCGGAGGCGGCGGGCTGAGGGTCTAGCGGGACTCGAGCAGGGCCACGACCTCGGCCTCGCTCCGCTCCCGCGCCAGCTCCAGGGCGGTCCGGCCCCCGGCCGTGGCGTGGCTCGCGTCCGCCCCGCGCTCGAGCAGCAGGCGCACGAGCTCGACGTTGCCGTTCGCGGCGGCGGCGTGCAGCGGCGTATAGCCGCCCGTCTGCTCCGCGTCGACAGGTGCACCGGCGTCGAGCAGGAGACGCGCGATCCCGTTCTCGGAGCGTGCGGCGGCGGCGTGCAGCGGCATCACGGCCATGGCGTTCCGGGCGGCGGCGGCGACATCCGCTCCACGCTCGAGCAGGAGTCGGACTGCCTCGGGCCGGCTGAAGAAGGCGGCGAGCTGGAGAGCCGTGAAGCCGTCGGCCGCGACGCTGTCGGCGAGGTTCGGCTCCCCGTCGAGCAGCGCGCGCAGCCGTGGCAGGTCGCCGAGCGCCGAGGCCTCGTGCACGTCGAGCTCCGGCCCCACCGCGACCAGCGCGTCCACGAGCTCGAGACGCCCGTGGTAGAGCGCCCGCAGCACCGCGGAGACGCCCTCGTCGTCGCGCGCACCGGCGCTCCTCGGGTCGGCTGCGACCACCCCGCGGACGCGCTCGACGTCGCCGCTCTCGATCGCCTCGAAGATCTCCGCCCCGGCAGGCATCGCTCCCTCGCTCCTCGCTCGCGGGCGGAGCCTACGCCGGGAGCGCGAACGCCAGCTCGCCGAGCCGCCGGTAGCCCTCGACGGTGGGGTGGTCGCCGTCGGCCACCCACTCCTCCCGCATCGCTCCCGGCCGCTGCGGGTCGGCGAGCGTGTCGTGGAACGGCAGCAGCAGGACGCCCTCCTCGGCCGCGAGCTCCCGGATCCGCTCGTTCAGGGCGCGGATCGTCTCCGCGGTGCCCGGCCCACCGGCGTTCCAGGGCAGCAGGTCGACGAGCGCGACGCGCAGGCCGAGCTCCCGCCCGCGCCGCACCATCGCCCGCAGGTTCTCGGCGACGGGCTCGGGACGTCCCTGGGCGACGTCGTTGACCCCACCCTGCACGACGAGCACCTGCGCACCCGAGGCGCACTCCTCGAGTCGCGCGGCGATCTCGTCGGTGCGCTGGCCCGGAACGCCGCAGTTGCGGAGCTCGAGCTCGGGCTGCCGGCGGGCCGCCCAGTAGGGCCACTGACTGCGCCCGTCGAGGGCCTTCCCGATCCGCTCCCGCGTTGCCGGGTCGGGATCCCAGAGCGGCGAGCCAGCCGTGATCGAGTCGCCGAGAGCCGCGACGACGAGCGGGCTCACGCGAGGAGCTCCCGGTGTCGCCCAAGCGACGCGAGCACGGCGTCGATGTCGTCCTCGGTGTTGTAGAGGTGCGGCGAGACGCGCAGGCTGCCGTCGCGGGAGGAGGTGACGATGCCGTCCTCGGCGAGCGCCGCGACGAGGGCATGCTCGTCCGTCGAGCGGATGCAGACGAGCGGCCCGCGCTGCTCGGGGGGACGCGGCGTCGCCACGTCGGCGCCGAGCTCGTCGGCTCCCGCGAGCAACCTGTCGTTCAGGGCGCGCACGTGCTCCTCGATCGAGGCGGGGCCTGCTTCCTCGATCAGCTCGAGGCCCGCCAGCCCCGCGTAGATGTTCGGGATCGGCGGCGTGCCCGCCTCGAAGCGGCGCGCGGTCGGCGAGGGCGAGTAGTCGGAGATGTCCATGCGGAAGATGTCCTCGTCGGCGAACCACCCGGTCTGCGTCGGGACGAGGCGCTCGTGCAGGTCGCCGCGGCAGTAGAGGAAGCCGAGACCGGCCGAGCCGAGCAGGTACTTGACGGTGCCGCCGGCGAGCAGGTCGACGCCGAGCGCCGCCACGTCGAGGGGGATCGCGCCCGCCGCCTGGTAGGCGTCGGCGACGACGAGCGCGCCGCGCTCGTGGGCCAGCCGGGCGATCGCCTCGAGGTCGAGCCGGGAGCCGGTGCGGTAGGAGACCGCCGTGACCATGACGAGCGCCGTCTCCTCGTCGATCGCCTGCTCGAAGCGCTCGAGCGGCACCGTGCCGTCGGCCTCGGGCTCGACGTGCACCACCGCTGCGCCGCGGAGCTCCTGCGCATGGGCGATCTGACCGACCGTCGGGAACTCGAGCTCGCTGATCACGATCTTGCGGCGCTCGTCGAGCGGCAGGGCGCTGAGGAGCGCGCTGACGCCGGCCGAGACCGAGGTCGTGACGGCGATCTCGTCGGGCGTCGCGCCGACCAGGCGGGCGAACGCTCCCCGCACCGTCTCGCTCTGCTCGATCCAGTACTCCCACGGCGCGCCGCGCTCGTCCCAGTCTTCGAGATAGCGCTCGTAGGCCGCCCGGACGCTGTCGGAGAGGACGCCCTGGGAGCAGCTGTTGACGTACACCTTCGAGCGCAGGAGCGGGAAGCGCGCGCGGAAGCGCTCGGGCAACGTGCCCGCGCTAACGGCCAAGGTAAGCCTTCCGCAGGCCCTCGTTCTCGAGCAGCGCGCTCGCCTTGTCGGCGAGGACGATCCGCCCGGTCTGGAGCACGTAGCCGCGATCGGCGATCGAGAGCGACACGTTCGCGTTCTGCTCGACGACGAGCATCGCGACCCCCGCCTCGTGCACCTGCTTGATGATCTCGAAGCTTCGCTCGACGAGCACCGGCGCGAGCCCCATCGACGGCTCGTCCATCAGCAAGAGCTTCGGCCTCGCCATCAGCGCCCGGCCCATCGCCACCATCTGCTGCTCGCCGCCCGAGAGCGTGCCCGCGAGCTGGGAGCGGCGCTCGTGCACCCGGGGGAAGAGCGTGTAGACGCGGTCGAAGTCTTCCTTTCGCCCCTTGCCCTCGCGGTTCAGGTACGCCCCCATCTCGAGGTTCTCGAGCACCGTCATCGGGCCGAAGAGGCGCCGGTTCTCGGGCACGATCGCCATGCCGCGCCCGATCCGGTGGCTCGTCTTGCGGTTGGTGACGTCCTCTCCGGCGAACCTGACGGTGCCCGTCTTCGGGCGCACGATGCCGAGGATCGTCTTCAGTGTCGTCGATTTCCCCGACGCGTTGCCGCCGAGCAGCGCCACGAGCTCGCCCTCGCCGACCTCGATGTTCACGTCCTGCAGGATGTGGATCAGGCCGTAGTACGTGTTGATGCCGGAGAGCTCGAGCAGGCTCACTTCTTCTCCATCGCCTTCGTTCCCAGGTACGCCTCGATCACGCGCGGGCTCGTCGCGACCTCGCTGAACGAGCCCTCGGCGATCTTCACCCCGTGGTCGAGCGCGACGACGCGGTCGGAGATGCCCTCGACGACGTGCATGTCGTGCTCGATCACGAGGATCGTGTAGCCACCTTCGGAGCGGAGCTTTCCGATCAGCTCGGTGATCTCGTGCGTCTCGGCCGGGTTCATCCCGGCGGCCGGCTCGTCGAGCAGGAGCAGCCGCGGATTCGTGGCGGTCGCGCGGGCGATCTCGAGGCGACGGCGGTTCGCATAGGAGAGGCTGTAGGCGGGCTGATCCCAGCGGTAGCCGACCAGCCGCTCGCCGAAGAACGAGAGGCGCAGCTCTGCGAGCTTCCGGATCTCGCGCTCCTCGCGCCGCTGGCCGGGCGTGCGCAGCATCGAGCGGAAGACGCCCGCCTTCGTGTGCCCGTAGGCCGCGGCCATCACGTTCTCGCGCACGGTCATGTTGAGGAAGAGGCGCAGCGTCTGGAAGGTGCGGGCGATGCCGCGCTGGGAGATCTTGTGGGGCGCGAGTCCCTTCACGCTCTCGCCGGAGAACACGATGTCGCCGGCCGTCGGCTCGTACACGCCGGTGACGAGGTTGAAGAGGGTCGTCTTCCCGGCGCCGTTCGGGCCGATCACGCTCACGATCTCGCCCTCGTCCACGTGCAGGTCGAGCCCGTCGATCACCGACAGCCCGCCGAAGGCCATCGAGACGCCGCGCAACTCGAGGAGCTTGTCGGCGATCAGATGATCTCCACGCGCTTCTCGCCAAGGATGCCCTCGGGGCGGGCGACCATCACGGCGACCAGCATGGCGCCGAGGATGACGAATCGCGTCGGCTCTGGCTTGACGAGCATGACGTTCTCCCAGACGAACGCCGCGAGGTAGAGGGTGGGCACGAGGAGGGCGAGCCGCGTCCAGCCGGACGCGAGCGTGAGCGCGAGCACCGCCGCGATCAGCGCGATGTAGGAGACGGGGGCGATCCAGCCGGCGAGCCTCTCCGGCACGATCACCCAGTCGGCGGCCCAGGCCGCGAGACCCCCGCCGCCGGTCCCCGCACCCGCCGTCCAGTCCTCGTCGACTCGACCCGCGACGGCGTGCGCGACGAAGCCGAGCGCGAGCGTGCCGCCGAGCACTACGGCGAGCCGGGTCGAGAGCCGCATCGCCGCGACGATCCCGAGCAGCACGACGGCGTAGAAGAGGTACCGCGCGTCGCCGGGCTCCCGCAGCACCTCGAGCAGGACGCTGATCGCCACGGCGCCGATCACGACGCCGGCCTGGCTGCCGGCCCCGCCGAGGATGACCATCGTGTAGAGCGTGATCAGGAGCGGGAACTCGAAGGTCTGCGGGAAGACGCTGGCGTTCAGCGCCGTCACGAACGTGCCCGTGAGCGCCGCCACCGCCGCGCCGAAGGCGAACGCCATCAGCTTGAGCCGGCTGACCGGCATCCCCATCATCTCGGCCGCGAGCGGGTCCTCGCGCAGCGAGCGCCAGGCGCGGCCCGTCCGGGACTCGTTCGCAAAGCGCAGGGCGAGGTAGACGAGGGCGAAGAAGACGAGCGCGACGTAGAGGTAGGCGACGTTGAAGATGCCGTCGGTCGAGACGCGCAGCTCGCGACCGAACAGGCCGAGCGGATCGATGTTGATCAGCCCGTTCGGGCCGCCGGCCAGATCCCGGCCGCCGATGTTGTCGCTGTTGTTGCTGACGGTCAGGAAGATCTGGAAGAAGAAGAGCGTGACGATCGCGAGGTAGTCGCCGACGAGCCGTCGAGACGGCAGTCCGACGAGGAGCCCGACGAGGCCTCCGACGACGCAGGCGAGCGGGATCGAGAGGAGCGCGGGCAGGTGCAGGTCGAACTTGTCGGAGCTGACGACCGCGTACGAGTACGCGCCGACGCCGAAGAAGGCGACGTAGCCGAGGTCGAGCAGGCCGCCCCAGCCGACCACCACGTTGAGCCCGAGGGCGAGCAGCATGTAGATCACCGTGTCGAACGCGATCCGCCGTACGTAGCCGCTCTCGAAGCCGACTGGGAGCAGGGCGGCAAGCGCGACGAAGAGCGCGAGCCACGCCCACCAGGGCACGCGCCGGAGCCGCTGCTCGATCGCTCCGAGAGGCCCGCCCCTGCCCGCCCTCCGCCCGCCGACGCTCGCGACCCACTCGTCCTTGCCGATCCGCGGGGCGGCGGTCGTGCCCGCTCCCGGCACGGCCTGCTCGAACGCGCTGTCCCCCGTCCGGTCGTCCACCCCTACACCTTCTTGATGTCCGCGCTGCCCAAGAGGCCCTGGGGCCGGAACAGCATGAACAGGATCAGGATCACGAACACGTACAGATCGGACCAGCGCGTCGAGAGGTATCCCTGCGTGTAGGCCTCTGCGAAGCCGAGGATCAGCCCGCCCGCCATCGCACCCGGGATCGAGCCGATCCCGCCGATCACGGCTGCCGTGAAGCCCTTGAGCCCGGCAATGAACCCGATCGTCGCCGAGGTGGGCGCCCGCAGGGCGAACATCACGCCGGCGGCGCCGGCGAGGGCCGAGCCGAGCACGAACGCGAAGACGATCACACGGTCGATGTCGACGCCCATCATCGCCGCGGCCTCGCGGTCGTACGAGGTCGCGCGCATCGCCTTGCCGATCCGCGTCCGCGTGACGAGCAGCCAGAGCAGGACCATGAGGACGAAGGCCGAGAGGATGATGACGATGCGCAGGAGCGGGATGCGCACGTTGCCGACGTCGAAGCCTCGGAAGAAGAGCGCGCCCTCGTCGAGCGAGAAGGCGTCGTAGTCGCGCTGCTGGGCGCCGAACATGAGCTGCACGGAATAGGCGAGGAAGAACGAGACGCCGAGCGCGCTGATCAGCGGCGCGATGCGCGGCGCATTGCGCAGCGGCCGGTAGGCGAAGCGCTCGATCGCGACACCGAGTACGGCACACCCGACCATCGCGGCGAGCGTGATCACGATCAGGAGCAGCCAGAGAGGCAGAACGGGGTCGGTCGAGCCGCCGAGTGCCTGCAGGGCGCCGAAGCCGATGAACGATCCGACCATGAAGACATCGCCGTGAGCGAAGTTCAGGAGCTTCAAGATGCCGTAGACGAGCGAGTAGCCGAGCGCGATCAGGGCGTAGACGCTGCCGAGCGTCAGGCCGTTGAGCGTCAGCTGAGTGAAGACGTCCACGACAGGGCGACTCTACTAAGGGCTTACTGGAGGCGAAACGGGGGGGGGG
>JACCZA010000379.1 GCA_013696185.1 Actinomycetota bacterium | reverse complement strand
GGCTACAGCACGATCTGGCTCGCGCGCGCGCTCCCCCCGGGCGGCCGCCTGATCACGCTCGAGGTCGACGCGCGGCATGCCGAGGTCGCCCGGGCGAACCTCGCGCGCGCCGGCCTCGCGGCTGTCGTGGAGCTGCGCCTCGGCGACGCGCTGGAGGCGCTGCCCCGGCTGGCGGCCGAGGGCGGCGAGCCCTTCGACCTGATCTTCCTCGACGCCGACAAGGAGCGCGCGCCGGAGTACTTCGCCTGGGCGCTCGAGCTCTCCCGTCCGGGCAGCCTGATCGTGGCCGACAACGTCGTGCGGGGAGGCGCGGTGCTCGACCCGGCGAGCAGCGATCCGCGTGTCCGCGGGATCCGGCGCCTCATCGAGTTGCTCGCCGCCGAGCCGCGCGTGAGCGCGACGGCGATCCAGACCGTGGGTGCGAAGGGCTACGACGGCTTCGCCGTCGCGCTCGTCGCGGGCGGGCGGTAGCGGCCAGGCCCGCGGGGCCTGCCCGGTGCAGGACTCTGCTAGCGTGACCCGAAGAAGCCTGGCCATGGGCCATGCTCGCTTGCTTCCGCGGCCCAACGTCCGGCCGCCCGCCGCCGAAGGAGTCACCACGGCCAAGGTCTTCGCGTTTGCCAACCAGAAGGGCGGGGTGGCGAAGACGACGACGACGCTCAACCTTGCCGTCGCCTTCAAGGAGCGCGGCCTCCGCGTGCTCGTCGTCGACCTCGACCCCCAGGGCAACCTGACGATGAGCCAGGGCCTGAACCCGGATGCGATCGAGCGCTCCATGTTCGACGTGCTCGTGCAGCGCATCCCGATCAGGGAGATCGTCCACGAACGGGAGGTGGACGTCGCCGTCTCGTCGATCGACCTCGCCGGAGCCGAGCTCGCGCTGTCGAGCATGATCGGGCGCGAGCGGGCGCTCGAGAAGGCGCTCATGCCGGTACAGGAGAGCTACGACTGGATCCTGATCGACACGCCGCCCTCCCTGGGCCTCTTGACGATCAACGCGCTCGTGGCCGCCCAGGGCGTGATCGTGCCCGTGCAGTGCGAGTACCTCTCCCTGCGCGGTCTCGTCCAGCTCGAGAACACGCTCGCGATGATCCGCGAGAACCTGAACCCACGGGTCGAGATCGTCGGGATCCTGCCGACCATGTTCGACGGTCGCACGCTGCACTCGCGCGAGGCGATCGAGATCCTCCAGGAGAACTTCGGCGACCTGCTCTTCGAGACGCGCATCCGCAAGACCGTCCGTTTCGCCGAGGCGCCGGTCAGGGGCATGTCGATCATGAACTACGACCCGACGGGCCCCGCGGCCGAGATGTACCGCGAGCTCGCGGAGGAGGTGCTGCATGGCGCGAAAGCGCGCGAGCATGCGTGAGGGACCGCTTGCAGAGCTGTTCCGGGCGACGGAGGCGGCGCAGCGCCGTGCCGAGACTCCTGCCGAGCGAGAGAGCTCGGCGCCGGTCGCTGCTGCCGAGACCGCCGGGGAGACGGCCGCCCGCCCGAGCGTCGTGCCCGACGAGATCGAGGAGCCGCTGCCGCCGCAGCCCGATCCCGACCCGGATCCGATGCCGGAGCCGCTGCCGCCCGCGCCCGAGCCGCTGCCGCCTGCGGCACGGCGCCTGCACTCCCTGCCCGAGCCGGCGCCGCGCCTGCACCGCGTCCCCGCGCCGGGACAGAGCTCCTACCTGGCCGTCATCCGCGTCGTCGGGGTCGGCGGCGCCGGCCTGAACGCGATCAACCGCATGATCGACTCCGGCCTGGCCGGCGTCGAGTTCCTGGCAGTCAACACGGACAGCCAGCAGCTCGGCATGAGCGAGGCACCCGCCAAGCTGCACATCGGCCGCGAGCTGACGCAGGGTCTCGGCTCGGGCTCGGATCCCGACGTGGGCCGCCGGGCCGCCGAGGAGAACGCCGACGCGATCAAGGACGCCCTGCGGGGCTCGGACATGGTCTTCGTCACCGCGGGCGAGGGCGGCGGCACAGGCTCCGGCGCGGCGCCCGTCGTCGCGCGCGTAGCCCGCAGCGTCGGCGCCCTCACCGTCGGCATCGTCACGACGCCGTTCCGCTTCGAGGGCACCCGCCGCCGCCAGCAGGCCGAGGAGGGCGTGCGCGCGCTGCGCGATGCGTGCGACACGACGATCGTGATCCCGAACGACCGCCTGCTCGAGGTGCTCGAGCGCACGACGTCGATGCTCGACGCCTTCCGCATCGCCGACGACGTGCTGCGCCAGGGCGTGCAGGGCATCTGCGACCTGATCACGATGCCCGGCCTGATCAACCTCGACTTCGCCGACGTGCGCACGATCATGAGCGACGCCGGCTCGGCGCTGATGGGCATCGGCTTCTCCTCCGACGGCGAGAACCGGGCCAGGGAGGCCGCCGAGCGCGCGCTCCGCTCGCCTCTGATCGACACGGAGATCACGGGTGCCAGCGGCATCCTGCTCTCGATCGCGGGCGGAGACGACCTCGGCCTGCTCGAGGTCAACGAGGCGGCCGAGGTGATCCGCAGCGCGGCCACCGACGAGACGAACATCATCTTCGGCGCCACCGTCGACGAGCGGCTGCGCGGCCAGGTCTGGGTCACCGTCGTCGCCACGGGGCTCGGCAGAGGCAGGGCGGCGCAGGGG
>JACCZA010000378.1 GCA_013696185.1 Actinomycetota bacterium | reverse complement strand
CGTCCACCCCGCGCGCTGGGAGGGCTTCGGGCTCGTGCTGCTCGAGGCGATGCTCGCCGGCCTGCCGGTGGTCGCCTCGCGCGTCAGCTCGATCCCGGAGATCGTCGCCGACGGCGCGACGGGGCTGCTGGTCGGGGCCGACGACGTGCCCGGGCTCACACGTGCCCTGGACAGCCTGCTCGCCGATCCGCAGCGCGCCAGGCGGCTCGGCGAGGCCGGGCGCGAGCGCGCGCGAGCCGAGTTCTCCGAGGAGCGGATGGCGCGGCGGACGCTCGCGCTCTACGAGCGCGCGCTCAGCGGACGCGCTTCAGGTACCCGCCGCGGTTGAACGTCAGCAGCAGCTTCTCGCGGCTCCTGTCGACCCGGAAGCGCTCGTCGGAGGCGAGGAACTCCTCCACGGCCTCCATCGGCCCGGGGCCGAACTCGGGGCTGATCGGGTGGCCGTTCAGGATCGTGTCCTCGACGACGAGGTAGCTCCCCTTCGTGACGAGGTCGCCGTAGGCCCGCAGCTCCGCGAGCACGTGCTCGCGGCGGTGGTCCGAGTCGAGTACGACGAGCACCACGTCGCCCGGCCTCGTCCGCCCCCGCACCTCGGCGACGAGCTCGGGCGCCACCGAGGAGCCGTGGAGGTAGGAGATGCGCGGGTGGTCGGGCACGTCGTCTCGCGGCTTCAGGTCGATCGTGACGACCGAGCCCTTGCCGAGCAGGTCGCAGATCGAGGCGAGGTAGAGCGCGCTGCCGCCGCGGTAGGTGCCCGTCTCGACGATCAGGTCCGGGCGCAGCTCGTGCAGGAGCTCCCCGTAGATCCAGAGATCCAGCGGGCACTTGTCGGTGTGCACGCCGAGCCAGTGCGTGCTCGCGCGCGTCTGGCCGAGCAGGTGCGAGTCGTAGTAGACCTGCGTGAACCTGTCGACCGCGTCCCCCTGCAGCCGCCGCGCGAACAGCGACTTGTAGACGAGCCGGCGAAAGACGTAGGCCTCGTCGCGGAGGAGCTGGGCCAGGTCGCGGACGGGCGCCATGCCCGCGACTCTAGACGCCTCGCCCGCTACGACTCGGCTGTCGGCTCGACGACCCGCGGCAGGGCACGCACGCGCAGCGCGCCGCGGATCAGCCGGCGCTCGTCGTCCTCGAGCCCGAACAGCCAGGTGACGAGGCCGAAGAGGAGCGCCCAGCACACGCCGACCGCCCCGAACTCGAGCAGCGTGTCGACCTCGATCGCCCGGCCGAGGACGACGAGCGTCGGGAGGGCGGCGGCGGCCGCGAGAGCGGCGGGGCGCAGCCAGGCGAGGACGAGCGGGCGGATCTCGAGCCCCGTCTCGCGGCGCGCGAGGAGCGGCAGCACGACCGTGGCCGCAAAACCCTCCGTCAGGAGCGTCGCGAGAGCCACCCCCCAGAGCCCGACCGCGAGCGCGAGCACGACCGAGAGCACGAGGTTGGCAGCCACGGTCGCGAGGCGCACGAGCGCGAGTCGTGCGTGGCGCCCGCGCGCGACGAGCAACTGGACGAGCGTGTGGCTCGGGTGCGCGAAGGCGAGGGAGACCATGAGCAGCGCGAGCACGGGCACCGCCGCGTCGAAGCCGCGATCGTAGTCCTCTCCCAGCCAGGCCTGGAGGAAGCCGTCGGGCAGGAGCGCGAGCGGCAGCGCGGCGAGCAAGACGACAGAGAGCCCGATGCGCACGCCCGCGAGCAGGTAACGGCGCTGGCGCTCGAGCTGCTCCGCTCCCTCGAGCTCGGCGAGCGCCGGAAACAGCATCGTCACCCCGGCGACGCCGAAGCCGAACGCGAGCGTGAAGAGCTTCGCCGCGACGCCGTAGTGCGCTGCCGCTGCCGCGCCGAGCAGGATGCCGACGACGATCACGTCGGTCGAGAACACGACGCGCGAGGCGAGGTTGATCAGGAAGTTGTGCGAGCTGAAGCCGACGAGCACGCGCAGATGACTGCGCGAGACGAGCGAGGGCGAGAGGCGCAGGCCCGGCAGCTCGCGCCAGAGCCAGACCGCCGGGAAGGCGAGGCGGACGACCGTCGCGGCGAGGGTGATCAGGGCGAGCGCGACGACGCCGCCGCCCCGGAGGTAGAGGGCGACGCCGACGACGCCCGTGTAGACCACCGTCGAGAGCAGGCTGCCCAGGTTGATCAGGTCGTAGCGCTGCTGGCCCGCCAGCAGGTTGCCGAAGAGCGCGAGCGGGAAGCGCACCACGAGTCCGGCGAGGACGAGGAGAAACGCGAGCCGCCCGGGCGACACGAGCGAGTCGGGCAACTCGATCAGCGCCGGCAGCGCGACGGTCAGCGCCAGCCCGAGCACGACCGTCGCGAGCGCGATCGCGCCGTAGAGGACGAGCCCCGTCGAGGCGAGGGCGCTCGTCTCGGCCTGCGCGCCGCGACCGCGCTGCTCGGCGGCGAAGCGGATGATCGTCGGCCCGATCCCGAACTCGAGCAGGCCGAGGAAGACGAAGAGCGAGGTGATGAAGGCCCAGAGGCCGTATTGATCCTCGCCGAGCGCGCCGATGATGATGGGGGTGACGACGAGCCCGGAGACGAGCGTCAGCGCGTAGATCGCATAGACGAGGAGGACGTTGCGGCGCAGGTAGCGCAAGAGCTCGGGGCCTCTCTACGAGCGGCGCGCGGCGCGCACGGCCGCGAGCACGCGATCGGCCCACGACTCGACCGAGTGCGCCCCCTCGACGCGCCGGCGGAGCTCGCGACCGACCTCCTCGCGCGTGGCGCGGTCGCTGCGGGAGAAGGCGACGAGCGTCTCGGCGAGATCCTCCGCGTCGCCGCCTCGGAACTGCAGCCGCAGCGGCAGGTCGCCCAGGAACTCCTCCAGCACGGGGTTGCAGGCGATCACGGGCACGGCGCAGCCGGACGCCTCGTAGACGACCTTGTCCAGCGCCCCGCCCGTCGTCCTGCCGATCGTGGGCGACACGAGCGCGTCGGCGCCGCGAATGAGCTCCGGCACGCGAGACCGGTCGACGGGCTCCTCGAGGGTGGCCCGCCCGCGCAGCAGGTCGCTGGAGCGGATCGTCTCCAAGAGCTCGGCCCGGTGCCGGCGCTCGCCGTCGTTGACGGAGGGCCCGCGGAGCTCGAGCGAGCCCTCGAGGCCGCGAGAGACGGCGAGCTCGAAGCCGCGCAGGAGCGTGCCGAGCCCCTTCCACGGCTCCGTTCGGCCGAGCGCGAGCAGCCGCACAGGGCCGTTGCCCGCGGGCGGCGTTGAGGCGCGCGGCGTGAAGCGCGAGAGGTCGATCCCGTGCCCGATCCCGTGCACCTTCTCGCTCGGGAGCGGAAACGAGCGGCGATCGACGCTGAGCGCGACGGAGCTGAGCGGGGTGGCCACGCGCAGCGTCCAGTCGTTGTCCCAGTGCGTGTACCAGAGCACGAGCGGGACGCCGAGCGGCTTGGCGAGCGGCGCGGCCAGCACGAGGTAGATCGGGCACATGTGCGCGAAGATCGCGTCGGGCCGGCTGCCGCTCAGTAGGAGCGGCGCGAGCGCGCGGACGTAGCGGGCACCGCGCTGGAGCCTCGTGGGCGCTCCGAAGGTGCGGAAGGAGACGTTCGCCGGCAGGTCATGTGCGAGCACCCGGTCGCAGATCACGACGAGCTCGTCGACCCGCTGCGCGAGCGCCCGCACCTTGTCCACGGTCGCGGCAAGGTTCGGGTCGCCGGCGTCGATCGCCTGGGTCACGAAGACGAGGCGCACCGGCCGCTCCTACGCTCCGGCGAGCGTCCGGTCGACGAGGGTGCGCACGCGGGCCGCGTAGTCGTCGGGCGAGAGTCGATAGCGGGCCGATGCTGCCTCGGCGTTCCGTCCCAGGCGCTCGGCGAGCCCGGGGTCGGAGAGCACAACGGTGATCGCCTCAGCGAGTCCCTCCACGTCGGCGTCGTCCACGAGCAGGCCCGTGACCCCGTCCTCGACGAGATCGGGCAGGCTGCCGACGCGGCTCGCGATCACGCCGCGCCCGCGTGTGTAGCTCTCCACCACAACGCGGCCGAAGCCTTCGCTCCGCGACGGCAGGACGAGGCAGGTCGAGGCGTCCATCAGCGCCGCCACCTCGTCGGGGGCGACCTGCGGGATGTGCTCGACACTCCCCGGATAGTCGTCGCGGAGGCGCTCGACGAGCTCGAGCAGCGCGCCTCGCCCGAGCAGCACGAGGCGCGCCTCGGGCACGCGGGCGGCGACGTGGGGCCACGCCCGCACGAGGCCGGCGATGTTCTTCGAGCGCTCGAGCGTGCCGACGAAGAGCGCGGTCGGCGTCTCGGGCAGCGCCGTCACGGGCTGCCGGGTGAAGGCCGACAGATCGGAGAAGGCCGGGAACGACTCGAGCGGCGGCACGCCGGCCTCGCGCTCGGCGAGCTGCGCCGTGTACGGCGAGAGCGCGCGCAGGGCGTCGGCCCGGCGCAGGGC
>JACCZA010000061.1 GCA_013696185.1 Actinomycetota bacterium | reverse complement strand
CGTCTACACGGCCGAGCCGGACGCGATCGTGACCGAGACCTACGTCTGGCGGGTCGACGGCTGGGCGCTCACGGCCCAGCGGCGCTTCCCGCGCGGAGCCGAGCCGCTCCGCTTCCAGTCGGGCTGACCGGCCCGCCCAGCCGGGGCCTAGCGGATGCGCTGGGCGCCGGGGCCCGTGATCCCTCGCCGCTGCACGAGTCGCCGGTAGAGGATCAGCAGGAGCGAGGCGCCGACGACGGAGGAGAGGAAGCCGTACAGGCCCGCCTCGGCGGGATCGCCGGCGTCGACCCCGACGAGCGACAGCACCACGCCGCCGACGACGCCGCCGACCACCGAGCCGAGGACGCCGAGCAGCACGGTCTGCCAGAGCGGGAGCGGGTCCGGCCCCGGCAGGGCCAGGCGGGCGAGCGCGCCGACGATGAGGCCCGAGACGAGGATGCCGAGGAGGAGTCCGAGCGCGTCCACGGCGTCAGGCAGCGCTGCCGGCGAGCGCGCTCAGCTCCCGCCGCAGCTCCTTGATCTCGTCACGCAGCTTGGCCGCGTACTCGAAGCGAAGCTCCTCCGCTGCCGCGAACATCTCCTCCTCGAGCGTCACGACGAGCCGCTCGAGCTCGCCGCGGTCCATGCCCTCGACCTGACGGTTGCCCCGCCGGCGCTTGCCCGGGACCGTCGGCGACTCGAGCGAGAGGAACTCCGCGATGTCGGAGACGCCCTTGACGATCGATGCGGCGATGATCCCGTGCTCCTCGTTGTAGGCGAGCTGGACCGAGCGCCGCCGCTCCGTCTCGTCGAGCGCTCCCCTGATCGCCTCGGTCTGCTTGTCGGCGTAGAGCAGCACCTTGCCGTTGACGTTCCGCGCGGCGCGGCCGATCGTCTGGATCAGCGCGGTCTTGCCGCGGAGAAAGCCCTCCTTGTCTGCGTCGAGGACGGCCACGAGCGACACCTCGGGGAGGTCGAGCCCCTCGCGCAGCAGGTTGACCCCCACGAGCACGTCGTAGTCTCCGAGCCGCAGCTCGCGGATGATCTGGATCCGCTCGAGCGTGTCGATCTCGGAGTGCAGGTAGCGCGCCTTGACCCCCGACTCGAGCAGGTAGTCGGTCAGGTCCTCGGCCATCTTCTTCGTCAGGGTCGTGACGAGCACCCGCTCCCCCGCCTGCTCGCGCCGCCGCACCTCGTTCAGCAGGTCGTCGATCTGATTCTTCGTCGCGCGCAGCTCCACCTCGGGGTCGACGATCCCCGTCGGGCGGATCAGCTGCTCGGCGACGACGGTGGAGTGGCGCAGCTCGAACGGGCCGGGAGTCGCGGAGACGAAGACGAGCTGCGGCACCTTCGCGAGGAACTCGTCGAAGCGCAGCGGCCGGTTGTCCAGCGCCGAGGGCAGGCGGAAGCCGTGCTCGACGAGCGTCTGCTTGCGCGAGCGGTCGCCCTCGTGCATGCCCCCGATCTGCGGGATCGACTGATGCGACTCGTCCACGAAGACGACGAAGTCGGAGGGGAAGTAGTCGAGCAGCGTGAACGGGTGCGTGCCGGGAGTCCTGCCCTCGAGGATGCGGGAGTAGTTCTCGATCCCGTTGCAGAAGCCGAGCTCGGCGAGCATCTCGACGTCGTACTCGGTGCGCTGTCGGATCCGGTGCGCCTCGAGCAGGCGGCCCTCGGACTCGAACCGGCGCACCTGCTGCTCGAGCTCGTGCCGGATCTCGTCCACGGCCCGCTTGATCGTCGGGCGGGAGGTCACGTACTCGGTCGCCGGCCAGATCGTCAGGTTGTCGAGCCGGGCGTGGATCTCGCCCGTGAGCGGATCGAAGTGCGTCACCTGCTCGACCTCGTCGCCGAAGAAGGAGATCCTGTACGCGGTCTCGGCGGCTGCGGGCTGCACCTCGACGACGTCCCCCTTGACGCGGAAGCGCCCCCGGCCGAGCACGCTGTCGTTGCGCACGTACTGGCTCTCGACCAGCCTGCGCAGGACGTCGTCGCGATCGTGCTCCTCCCCCACCTCGAGGGTCAGGACGCGCTCCTTGTACTCCTCGGGCGAGCCGATGCCGTAGATGCACGAGACCGAGGCGACGACGATCACGTCGCGTCGCGAGAGCAGGGACGAGGTGGCCGCCAGCCGCAGGCGTGCGATGTCGTCGTTCTGCGACGAGTCCTTCTCGATGTACAGGTCGGCCTGGGGCACGTAGGCCTCGGGCTGGTAGTAGTCGTAGTAGGAGACGAAGTACTCGACGGCACCCGTGGGGAAGAGCTCGCGGAACTCGTTGCAGAGCTGTGCCGCCAGCGTCTTGTTGTGGGCGATCACGAGCGCCGGCCGCGCCACCTGCTCGATCACCCAGGCCATCGTGGCGGTCTTGCCCGTGCCGGTCGCGCCGAGCAGCGTCTGGTACCGCTCACCCGCCCGGATGGAGCGGGAGAGCTCCTCGATCGCCCGGGGCTGGTCGCCGGTCGGGGAGTAGGCGGCGGCTGTGCGGAGCCCGTTCATCGGCTCCGGCAGGCTACCTCCGGGGCCGGGGTCGAGCGCGCGCCCGAATTCGAGCGAAGGGACCTCTCGTGCCCCGGCGCCGGACCGGTAGCCTCTCGCTCGTGCAGGCAGACGCTCGTCCCCCGTACGGCAGCTACGCGACGCTCGTCGCCATCTACTCGGGTGGACTCGCGACCGCCGGGGCGCTCGCTCGCGCGCTCGGACGCAGCCCGGCGAGCGCGACGCCCTTCGACTTCGCCGTGCTCGCCGCCGCGAACTTCAAGGCAGCGCGTCTGGTCGCCCGCGACAAGGTGACGAGCTTCGTGCGCGACCCCTTCGTGGAGGGCGAGGCCTACGACGGCGAGGACGAGCAGCCCGTGCGAAACGGCGGCATGCAGCAGGCGGTCGGGGAGCTCGTCACCTGCACGCGCTGCATCGGCACGTGGACGGCCGGTGGCCTGACCGCCACCCAGCTCCTGGCCCCCCGCTTCGGCCGCATCCTGACCTGGACGCTGGCCGCGTCGGCCGCCGCCGACTTCCTGCTCGCCGGCTTCACGGCGCTGACCGAGAAGGCGAACCAGCTGGAGGAGCAGAGCTCCTCGTAGGCGCGGCTCACCGGCCGGCGACTGCGGCCGGCGCTTCGTCCCCGACCCTGCGCGCCACCACGGCGCCGACGAAGAAGAGCGCGGCGGCGAGCTGGCCGGCGGCGATCAGCAGGAAGACCCGCCGCGGCCCCCAGGCCTCGAGCAGCGGACCGACCGCGACGAGGCCGACCGGCCCGGCGAGCAGGGCGAACGTCAGCACGGCCGTCATCACCTTCGCACGGATCGCGGCCGGCGTGCGCATCGTGATCAGCCCGATCAGCGGCGCGTTGATCAAGGGGCCGAAGATCGAGGAGACGAAGAGCACCGCCACGACGCCTATCACGGGCAGCTCGAGCGCGAGCAGCCAGATCGGCAGCGTCAGCGCGACGAGCGAGACGGTGCCGAGCCTGAGCGGATCCACCCGCGGCACGAGCTTGACGGCGGCGACGCTCCCCACCACCGCCCCCGCACCGAAGGCGCCGAAGAAGGCGCCCGCGACGCGCGAGCTGCCCCCGTACTCGACGTAGGCGAGCACGGGCAGCGACGCCGCGAGCATCTGACCGAACATGTTGAGGAAGAGCGACGTCACGCCGAGCGGGGCCAGCAGGCGATCCCGGGCGATGAAGCGGACGCCCGCGAGCAGGCCCTTGCCCTCGTCGCTCGCGGCGAGCGGGGGCCGGCGCGGCACGAGCAGCGCGAGGGCGAGGCCCGAGAGAAGAAACGTGGCAGCGTCGACGTAGAGCACGTCGGTCGCGCCCACGACCGCGATCAAGACGCCGGCCGTGGAGGGACCGAGCAGCGCGGTCGTCCGCTGGGCCCCCTCGAGCACAGCGTTCGCCTGGGCCACGGTCCGCTCGTCGTCGCCGACCAGCTCGGGCAGGATCAGCCGCTGGGCCGAGAAGTAGGGCGCGAGGAAGCAGCCGATCAGGAAGACCCCCGCCAGGAGCACGGGGAAGGTGAGGACGCCGGCGGCGTGGAGCAGCGGGATGCCGGCGAGGAGCGGCACGCGGGCGAGGTCACCGACGATCATCGTCTGCCGCGCGCCGAGGCGGGCGACCAGGCTGCCGCTCGGGATGCCGAAGAGCGCGACGGGCAGCAGCTCGACCGCGAGGACGACGCCCATCCGCGCTGCCGATCCCGTCGTCACGAGCACGAACCACGGCAGCGCGAGGAATGTCATCTGGGAGCCGAGCGAGGAGACCGCCTGCGCAGCGATGAGCGCGACGAGCGGGCGGTTGCTCCGAAGGGTCACGCCGCCTCCGGAGCGACGGCCGGCGGGGCGACGTCGCGGGCGCGGAGCGCGGTGAAGGCGATCGCCCCCATCGCCAGCGTCTGCACGGTCGCGAAGGCGACGAGCACGGGGCGCGGCCCGAACGCGTCGAGCACCGGCCCGGCGCCGAAGACGCCGAGCGGCTGGATCAGGGCGAACACCGTGACCATCGCCGTCATCGCCGTCGGCCGCAGCGCCGGCGGGATCCGGAGGGTCATGAGCGTGTGGATGCTCGGGTTGACGAGGCCGTTCGCGAGGCCCGAGAACATGAGCGCGCCCGAGTAGGCCGCCGCCGGCAGGTCGGCGCTCAGGAGCCAGAGGGGCAGCGCCTGCCCCATCACGCACGCCGCGACGAGCGTCAGCCCCTGCACGCGTTGCAGGAGGAAGCGGTACGCCGCCACGTTGCCGAGAACTGCCCCCAGGCCGAACGACGCGAGCAGCCAGCCGGCCACCCGGGCATCCGCGTCGAAGCGCACGACGACCAGCACGGGCACGCTCACGAAGAAGGCGGTCCACGCGGCATCGCCGACGGCGAAGACGGGAGTCCACACCCGCAGGAGCGGCTCGCGGGCGAGGAAGCGGAGGCCGCGGGCAACGCCGGTGTCCTCGCTCGAGGGCGGGAGCGGCCTTGGGCGGGGGACGAAGGCGGCGACGAGCACGACCGCGACGACGTAGGTCGCTGCGTCGACGACGAGGACGGCGGGTGCCGAGACGACGGCGATCAGCACGCCGGCGACGACGGGGCCGAGCAGCATCGTCACCCTGGTGGCTCCCTGGAAGAGCGCGCTCGCCCGGCCGACGAGCGACTCGTCCTCGCCGAGCAGCTCGGGCACGATCACCTTCTGCGCCGCGAAGTAGGGCGCGCTCAGGCCGCCGAGCACGAGCGCGAC
>JACCZA010000354.1 GCA_013696185.1 Actinomycetota bacterium | reverse complement strand
CAGGAAGGGAATCCCGCTCGCCCGTTTCGAGGTACAGCTGCTACGGGAGCAGCTGCTCGCCAGACCTGCCGGAGCGCGCCTGGTCTTCCCGACCGTGAAGGGCGGCATCTACTCTCAGAGCGGCTTTCGTTCGATCTGGGTTCCGGCCCTGCACGCGGCCGGGCTCGCGCACGAGGAGACGAACGAGCGCGGAGTGACCAACATCGTCGCCGACTTCCGCTTCCACTGGCTGAGGCACACGGCGATCTCGCTGATGGCGCGAGCAGGGATGAAACCGGAGCTGATCGCTGAACGCGTGGGTCACCGTGATGGTGGCGGGCTGATCTACCGCCGCTATCGGCACCTGTTCCCGTCGGAGATCCGGGCTGCCGTCGGTCTGCTCGATGCGTTCGTTTCCGCCCCGAACGAGGCCGGCACAGCCGACGGGAGTGGTCAATAGGTGGTCAACCTCGAGCTCAGCTCCCGACTATTGGCTCAACCGCCGCGTTTCTACGAGTGGGCGTGCCTGGGATCGAACCAGGGACCTCCCGCGTGTGAAGCGGGCGCTCTCCCGCTGAGCTACACGCCCCGGGTCGTCATCGTACAGCGGCCGTGGCACGGCCCACCGGGAGCCGCCTCAGGACGCCGTGGAGCTCGGCGCCCGCTGGAGGAGCTCGCGGGCGGCCTCGCGCGCCTGGGGATCCTGCTCCCGGAACAGGCGCTCGACGAGCGTCCGCATCACGTCGCGCATGCCGACGATGCCGAGCACGTTCTCGCCCTCGACGACCGGCACGTGCCGGATGCGCCGTTCGCCCATCAGGCTCGCCGCCGCGACGATGTCGTCGTCGGGGGAGACCGTCAGGACGCGGCGCGTCATCACGTCGGCCATCCGGACGTCCGACCAGCCAGCACCCTCCCCCGCCAGGCGCAGCACGTCGCGCTCCGTGAAGATGCCGACCAGCCGCTGCGACTCGTCGCAGACCGCGACCGAGCCGACGTTCTCCTCGAGCATGCGCGAGATCGCGAGCTGCACGCTCTCGTCGGGTCGCACGCTCACCAGCCGGAGACTCATCACGTCCGCAATCCGCGCCATCGGCTCCCCCTTCGTCTGGTAGGAGGCACATCGTAACGATCGTGATTTGCCGCGTCGAGAGGTGCGCCCGGTCGCGCGCTCCGGCTTCGAAGCGGTCTCCCGGGAAGCGCTCCCGTCGCTGGCTCGGGTCAGGCAGAACCGCGGCACCTGGGAGAGATTGCTTAGCGCTGCTTCCTTCCGGATCTGACGCGGTTCACAAGCTCCCAGTGCGCGGAACCTGACCGTCGACGCTGCGCGCGCGAGCCCAGGCCCCGAGATTCCAACCCCTCGGACGGCGTTCGGCCCCGCTAGAGCGGATCGGCGGGTTCCAGGGAACCGCTAGCTCCCCACCTAGCGCGACCGGGCACGCTCGATGCTACCAAGCCGTAGCCGCTCGGAGCGAGCTGTCTAAGATCGCTCAGTGGCCGCGCTCTATCGCAAGTACCGCCCTCTCGGCTTCGACGACGTCGTCGGTCAGGAGGCGGTCGTGCGCACGCTGAGGAACGCGATCGACGGGGACACGGTCCGTCAGGCCTACCTCTTCGCCGGCCCGCGCGGCACGGGCAAGACGTCGATGGCCCGCATCCTCGCGAAGGCGCTCAACTGCGAGCGCGGCCCGACGCCTAGCCCCGACACCACGTGTCCGATCTGCGTCTCGATCGCGAACGGCAGCTCGCTCGACGTGGTCGAGATGGACGCCGCCTCCCAGCGCGGGATCGACGACATCCGCGAAATCCGCGACCGCGTGGTGCTGCAACCGGCGGAGGGGCGCTTCAAGGTCTACATCCTCGACGAGGCGCACCAGCTGACCGAGGCCGCCTGGAACGCGCTGCTGAAGCTGATCGAGGAGCCTCCGCCCCACCTCGTCTTCGTCTTCTGCACGACCGATCTGGCGAAGGTGCTGGCGACGGTCCGCTCGCGCTGCCAGACGTTCGTGTTCGCCCGGCCGCGCCTCTCCGATCTCGTCCGCGTGCTGCGGCGGGTGGCCGACGGCGAGGGGATCGACGCTCCCGACGCCGCCCTCTCGCTGGTCGCGCGGGGCGCCCGCGGCTCCTTCCGCGACGCCGTCTCCACGCTCGACCAGCTCGCAGCGGCAACGGAGGGCGCCGTCACGGTGCAGGCGGTGCTGCAGCTGCTCGGGGCGGTCGAGGAGGAGGCGCTCTTCCGCCTCGGCGACCTCGTCGTCGATCGGGACACGGCAGGGGCACTGACGCTGATCGAGGAGCTTTCGGAGCAGGGGCAGGATCTGGGCAGGCTCGTCACCGACCTGCTCGAGCACCTGCGCCACCTGCTGCTCGTCCAGCACGTGGGCAGCGTCCCGGAGTCGCTCCCGGTCACCGACGAGACGCGCGAGCGGCTGCGCGAGCAGGCGAACCAGCTCGGCGAGCCGACGGTCCTCCGCCTGATCGACCTGCTCGCCGTGGCCGTCGAGGACATGCGCCAGGGCGGCGATCCCCGACTACCGCTCGAGCTCGCGCTCGTCAAGGTCACGCGTCCCGGCTCCGACCTCTCGCGCGAAGCGGTTGCCTACCGGCTCGAGCAGCTCGAGCAGCGGCTCGCCGCCGGACACGGACAACCGCCTCCCTCCGGCATCCCGGACGCGCCCGAGCCGCCGCAGCCCGCTCCCGCGGGCGCACCCGAGCCGCCGTCGCTCGAGCTCGAGCAGCTGCAGGAGGCCTGGCAGCGGACGGTGCTGCCGGCACTCGAGGAGAAGTCGATTCCCACGGCCTCGGTTCTGCGCGAGGCCCGGCCGTCGGCGCTCGATGCCGACCGGCTGACGCTCGAGTTCCCGGCGAGCGCTGCCTTCCACCGCCAGCTCGCCGAGGAGCCCAAGAACGCCGCCCTCCTGCGAGACGCGCTCTACGAGGTGACCGGGCGACGGCTGGCCGTCGTGTTCGAGCTCGGCGAGCAGGCGGGGGAAGGCGACGCCGAGGAGGAGCGTCCGAGAAGCGAGGATGAGGTCTACGAGCTCGTCAAGCAGACATTCGACGCCCGCGACGTGGAGTCGTAGGGCCGAGGGAGGAGCGCCCCGATGAAGATGGACCCGAACAAGATGATCCAGCAGGTGCAGAAGATGCAGGCCGAGATGGCGCAGGCGCAGGAGGAGCTGGCCGAGCAGACCGTGGAGGCCTCCGCCGGCGGCGGCATGGTGACCGTCGTCGTCTCGGGCGCGCTCGAGGTGAAGGAGCTGCGGATCGCCGCCGAGGCGATCGACCCCGAGGACCCGGAGCTCCTCGCCGACACGATCGTCGCCGCCGTGAACGAGGGGCTGCGCTCCGCCCAGAGCATGATGGAGTCCCGTCTCGGCGGGATGATGGGCGGACTCGGCGATCTCGGCGGGCTCGGCCTGCCGGGCATGTAGCCCGCCCGACCGGGCGCCCTTTCGAGGCGCAGCCACCGCCCCAGGCAGAATGCGGCTGTGCTGTCACCCGCTGTCGACAATCTCGTCACGCAGCTGACACGCCTGCCCGGCGTCGGCACGCGCACGGCCCAGCGACTCGCCTTCCACCTGCTTCAGCGCTCGACGGAGGAGGCGCTCGCGCTCGCCACGGCGATCGAGGACGTCAAGGAGCGCGTGCGGTTCTGCCGCGACTGCGGCAACCTGACGGAGGAGGAGCGGTGCGCGATCTGCCGCGACGAGCGCCGCGACCACTCCCTGATCTGCGTGGTCGAGCAGCCCGCCGATCTGATCTCGCTCGAGCGCACGCACGAGTACCGCGGCCTCTACCACGTCCTCGGCGGGGCGCTGTCGCCGCTCGACGGCGTCGAGCCCGAGCACCTGCGGATCGACGAGCTGTTCAAGCGCGTCGAGCGCAACGGCGTGCAGGAGGTCGTCCTCGCGACCAATCCGAACATGACCGGAGAGGCCACCGCCGCCTATCTCGCCGACCGGCTCCGGGGCCGCGCGCGCGTGACGCGCCTCGCGAGCGGTCTGCCCGTCGGCGGCGACCTCGAGTACGCCGACGAGGTCACGCTCGGCCGCGCGCTCACCGGCCGGCGCGACATGGAGCCTTAGTGCACCGTCTGGTGACCCCGATCGCCGCGACGGAGTTCGAGGCGGTTCCAGAGCTCGCCGCCGACGAGCCGACGCCGCGGCTCGGCACCCTGGTGATGAAGTTCGGGGGCAGCTCGGTGGCGGACACCGGGCGGCTGAAGGCGGTGGCGCGGCGCCTCGTCGCCGCCCGGCAGGCAGGGAACCGCGTCGTCGCCGTCCTCTCGGCGATGGGCGACACGACCGACGACCTCGTCGCGCTGGCGCACGAGGTGTCGGCGAGGCCGAACCCGCGCGAGCTCGACATGCTGCAGTCGGTCGGCGAGCGGATCTCCTGCGCGCTCGCGGCGATGGCGATCACCGATCTCGGGCACGAGGCGATCTCTCTGACCGGCTCGCAGGCCGGGATCGTGACCGACACCGTGCACGGCAAGGCGAAGATCGTCGACGTGCGCGCGCGGCGCATCCACGAGGCCCTCGACGACGACCGGATCGTGCTCGTCGCCGGCTTCCAGGGCGTCTCGACGAGCTACGACATCACCACGCTCGGCCGTGGCGGCTCCGACACGACTGCGGTCGCGCTCGCCGCGGCGCTCGGCGCGGACAGCTGCGAGATCTACACGGACGTCGAGGGCGTGTTCACCGCGCACCCGCGGGTCGTGCCCGGGGCACGCAAGCTCCACGCGGTCTCCTACGACGAGATGCTCGAGCTCGCCGCCTCGGGGGCGAAGGTGCTCGAGCTCCGCTCGGTCGAGCTCGCGCGAAATCACAGGGTCAGGCTGCACGTACGCTCCACCTTCTCGGAGGCGGATGGCACCTGGATCACCGAGGAGGACGAGCGCATGCTGGAGAAGGCGATGATCTCGGGCGTCACGCACACGCTCGAAGAGACGGTCTACCGCGTCGAGGGCATTCCCGCCGCGCGGCTCTTCTCGGCGCTCGCCGCTGCGAGCGTGAACGTCGACACGATCGTCCAGACCGGGCCGCAGGAGATCGTCTTCTCGGCGCCGGTGGGCGACGGAGACGACACGCGTGCGGCGCTCGAGCGGCTCGGGGCGCGCTGGACGGCGCGCGAGGATCTCGGCAAGGTCAGCATCGTCGGCGTCGGGATGAAGAGCCACCCCGGCGTGGCGGCCAAGGCCTTCGCGACGCTCGACGAGCTCGGCATCGCGCCGCAGGTCGTGACGACCTCCCCGATCAAGATCTCGTGCCACCTGGGGCGCGCGGAGGTCGAGCCCGCCGTGCGCGCGCTGCACGAGGCCTTCGGGCTCGAGCGCGAGACGGCGGAGCGGCTCGATGTCTCCTGAGTCGCGGATCGGCGTCGTGGGCGCCACGGGGGCGGTGGGAACGCTCACGCTGCAGCTCCTCGCCGAGCGGGGCTACCGCGAGGTGCGCGCCTTCGCCTCGGCGCGCTCGACCGGGCGGACGGTCCGCTTCGGCCGGGAGGAGCTTCCGGTCGAGGCGGCGACGCCCGAGGCGCTCGGCTCGGCGGGACTCGATCTCTGCCTCTTCTCGGTCGGCGCGAGCGCGAGCCGCGAGCTCGTTCCCGGGGCGACGCGGGCGGGCGTTCTCTGCATCGACAAGTCGTCTGCTTTTCGACTCGAGGAGGGAGTCCCGCTCGTCGTCCCCGAGGTCAACGGGGAGCGGGCGCTCGAGCACGACGGCATCGTCGCGAATCCCAACTGCTGCGCCATCCCGCTGGCCTGCGTGCTCAAGCCTCTGGCCGAGGCGGCCGGCATCCGGGCGCTGCGCATCGCGACCTACCAGTCCGTCTCGGGCGCCGGTGCGCAGTCGATGGAGCGGCTGCGGGCACAGGATCCGGCAGGGGGCAACCTCGGCATGGACTGGGACTTCGACGGCGAGGAGCTCGAGGAGGAGACGAAGCTGCGGGAGGAGACCCGCAAGATCCTCGAGCTGCCGGAGCTGCGGATCAGCGCGACGTGCGTGCGCGTGCCGGTACTCGTCGGCCACGCGGAGGCGGTCTGGCTGGAGACGGAGGAGGACCTGTCCCCCGAGGCCGCCCGCGCTCTGCTCGACGAGGCGCCGGGGGTGCGGCTCGCCGAGCTGCCGACGCCGCGCGAGGCGGCCGGCGGCGACGACGTCCTCGTCGGGCGCATTCGCCGCGACCCTGCAGCCAGGCACGGCCTCGCCCTCTGGCTCGTCTGCGACAACCTGCGCAAGGGCGCGGCGCTGAACGCGATCCAGATCGCCGAGCTGCTGCTCGCGCCCCGGCCGATCGCCGCTCGCTAGCTCCGAAGGCTACGGCTGCTGCGGGACGGGGGCCGGCGTGAACGCCTCCTGCACGACCCTCATGGCCTTCTCGCGCCGCCCCTCGACGGCGGGCTGCAGTCCGCCGAGCTCGAGGCGCGCGAGCTCCACCCGGCCCTCCGACCGGACCGTCGTGAAGCCGAAGTCGGCCAGGAAGTCGCGCGGGAACACGGTCCGGTGGACGCCGAACCGCTCGGTCGCCGAGGATCCGTCCGGGTAGCGGTAGGCGAAGGCCTCGAGCGCCCTCGCCTCCTTGTCACGCGCGTCGCCGATCGCCGAGAGGAAGAGCGACTGCAGCACCCAGGGGCTCGACTGCGCCACGAGATAGGCACAGGTGACGAGCATCGCGTCGCCGGACGGCGGCCCGGCCGGCAGCTCCGCGGCGCGAGGGAACAGTCCCGCGTGCCCGTACTGCATCGAGCCGAGCACCCGCCCGTCGTCGTCGCGGTAGATGCTGCCCCAGGCGCCCCACTCGTCCTCGGCACGCTCGATCCAGCGCTGCTTGTCCACGCGCCGCCCTCGCCGCGATTGCCACCAGACGCACGTGTGACAGACGCTCGGCGCGCTCTCGAGCGTCGCGCCGGTCAGGCCCGTGAGCCGCGGCGGCATCCGGCAAGCCTCCCGGTCATGCCGCCGATTCTAGAAGCAACTCCGTCACCTCGGGCCGTGCCCCGAAGCGGAACGGCACGAACGTGGTACCGAGCCCCGGCGAGACGTGCAGGAGCCCGCCCGGTCGGCGGTAGAGCCCGCACGGATACGGATAGCGCGGATGCGCGAGCCGTAATTTGCCGAGCCCGTAGGGCACGGTCAGCTGTCCGTCGTGGAGATGCCCTGCGAGGACGAGGTGGAAGGCGCCGGGAGCGAGCCTGTCCACGATCCGCGGGAAGTGGCAGAGCAGGATGCGCAGGTCGGCAGCCGGATCTGCGAGCTCCTCCGGGCGCGCCCGGAGCTCGAGAGCCGTGCGCGGGTCGACGCCGACGAGCTGCACGCGGAGGCCCCGAAGCGCGACCGTCGCTGCGGCATCGGAGAGCAGCACCGTCGATCCGGCGTCGAACGAGGCAGCCGGGCGCGCGAACGGATCGCGGGCGACGCCGAAGTCGTGGTTCCCGAGCACGGAGTACGACGGCGGCAGCGCGGCGAGGACACGGCTGAGCCGCGCGACCCCGCGCGGGTGCGAGAGCAGATCGCCCGTGATGCAGACGAGGTCGGGCCGTCGCGCGCACACCCACTCGACCGCGCGGTCGACGGCGAGCAGGCCGCGCGAGGGAACTCCGAGGTGGAAGTCGGAGAGGTGGGCGACGCGCAGGCCCTCGAGTGCGGCGGGCAGCCCCGAGAGCGGGGCGCGCAGCAGCCGCGTGCGCAGCCAGCCGGCCTCGAAGTGGCCCCAGGCGAGCCCGGCCGCCGCAGCGCCGACAACCGAGGCGACCACGCCCTTCACGGTGAAGGAGCGGCGAGCGAGCAGCCCTGTGGAGCGCGCGGCGGGAACCGAAGCTCCCCTCCCCGCGTCACACCTCGAGCTTCTGCAGAACCGGCTCGACCGAGACGATGTGGCGCTTGAACTTGAGCTCGGAGTCCGCGAGGCCGGCGGCGACGCCGATCAGCTGCGAGAGGTGCAGGATCGGCATGCGGAAGTCCTTGCCCGTCGCCGCCTTCAGCTTCGACTGCCACGCGTCGAGCGACAGGTGACAGAGCGGACACGGCGTCACGATCACGTCGGCGCCGGCCTCCTTCGCCTGCTCGATCGGCTGGATCAGCTCACCGAGCGCCGTCTCCTCGCGCGCCTGGATGATCGGGAAGCCGCAGCACTTGATCTTCGCGGGGTAGTCGACCGCCTCGCCGCCGCACGCCTCGATGATCGCCTCGAGCGACCACGGCCGGTCGGGATCCTCGAAACCGAGGATCTTGGAGGGCCGGAGGATCTGGCAGCCGTAGAACGGCGCCACCTTCAGCCCCTTGAGGCCCTTGTGCGCGGCGGCTTTCAGCAGGGCGTAGCCCTCGCCCTCGGCGATCATCCAGAGCAGGTGCTTGACGTCGACGGCGCCCGTGTAGGCCGGCACGCCGACCGCCTGCAAGTTCGTGTTCACGCGCTCGAGCAGCGCCTCGTCGTTCTGCAGCTGGAAGTTCGCCTGCCGCAGGTTGAGCGTGCAGACGTTGCAGACGGTCATGAGCGTCGCGGAGCCCGTCGCCTCGGCGTAGGCGAGGATGCGGGCGTTCAGGTGCAGGTAGTAGTCGGGCTCCGCCTCGTGGATGTCTCCCGCGCCGCAGCAGGTGACCGACTGGAGGTCGATCAGGTCGAGCCCGACCTTCGGTGCGAGCGCGCGCGTCGAGGTGTCGAGCTCCTTGGCCGAGAGCGAGGCGAGGCACCCCTTGTAGTAGGCGACGGTCTTCACGCGCCGCTCCCGGGTGTGCGGTCGTCGGTCGTCTGGCCCGGCGCATCTCCTGCGTAGCGGCGGATCGGCTCCTCGCCCGGGGTGATCTCGGCGGAGTCGCGGCGCAGGCCGCCCGCCTCGGTGTGCTCGATCCGGGCGAGACCGCGCTCGCCCTGGACGATCCCGAGCGCGCCCCCGCGACCCTGCTCGCGGACGAGGTTGTGCAGCGCGCGCGCTTCGTTGACGTCCTCGGCCACGTGCGGCGGGAACGGCGGCGGCACCTTGCCGTGCCGGGCCAGGCCGAGCGCGAACTTCATCTCCTTGATCGAGGAGACGATCCCCTGCGTCTTCGGCACGAGCTCCGTCTCGCGCAGCCAGCCCGTCGTCTCGGCGGACTTGACGAACCACTTCGCGTGCTTCGCTCCCATGTCGCGGTCGATGCCCTCCTCGATCGACTCGGCTCCCAGCTTCGCGATCGCGTCGCGGGGGTCGACGCCCTTCGGGCAGCGCTCGTTGCAGAAGTAGCAGCGCGTGCAGTCCCAGATGCCGTGCTCGGAGTTGTAGTCCTCGAGTCGCTCGATCTTCGCCCCGTCGCGGGGGTCGCCGACGAAGCGCATCCCCTTCGCGAGCGCCTGCGGGCCGAGGAAGTCCGGGTCGGCCTCCATCGAGTTGCACTCAGAGACGCAGCAGCCGCAGTTGATGCAGAGCGACTCCTTGTGGATCACGTTCATGCGCTCCTGCGAGATCCGGTGCTCCTTGCCCTCGACAGGCTCCTCGTAGCCCGGCTGCAGGTACGGCTTCATCGCCTTGAACTTGTCCCAGAAGGGCGTCATGTCGACGACGAGGTCCTTGATCACCGGCAGGTTCCCCATCGCGGAGATGACCGGCACGTGTCCGGACTCGGCGATCTCGGCCATGCGCTGCTTGCAGGCCAGCACTGCCGCGCCGTCCATGCGCATGCCGCAGGAGCCGCAGATCATCATGCGGCAGCTCTTGCGGAAGGCGAGCGTGCCGTCGATCCGGTCCTTGATCAGGTCGAGCACGTCGAGCAGCGTCGCCTCGCCGGGCGCCTCCACCTCGTAGCGGCGCAGCTCGCGCTCGCCCGTCTCGCGGTTGAAGCGCCAGATCTTGAGCGCGACCTCGATCGACGTGCTTCCCGGCATCGCTTCGAGCTTCACTTCACTCATCGCTCAGTACTTCCTCTCCGTCGGCTCCCACCTGGTCATGCGCACGTCCTTGTAGGACAGCGTCGGGCTACCGTCCTGCCACCGCGTGATCGAGTGCTTGAGGAAGTTCTCGTCGTCGCGCTGCGGAAAGTCGTGAGGCCGGCTGTGCGCGCCGCGGCTCTCCCGCCGGGCGACCCCCGCCTGGAGCATGCCGCTCGCGACGTCCAGCATGTAGCCGAGCTCGATCGCCTGCGTCACGTCGTTGTTGAAGAGGTTGCCCTTGTCCTCGACGACGACGGTCCGGTAACGCTCGCGCAGCTCGTCGAGGACGGCGATCTGGCGCAGCATCCCCTGCTCGCTGCGAAAGACGCCGAAGTTCTCCAGCATCGTCTTGCCGAGCTCGTCGCGAATCTGCCAGGGGCGCTCGCCCTCGTCGCGGTCGAGCAGCTCCCCGAGCTCGCGCTCGGCGTCTCGCTGGGCCGAGTCCGGCACGGCCACGGTCGTATGGGACAGAGCCCACTCGGCGGCGGCCGTCCCGGCCCGACGGCCGAAGGTGATCGTCTCCATCAGGGAGTTGCCGCCCAGGCGGTTGGCGCCGTGCACCGAGACGCAGGCGACCTCACCGGCGGCGTAGAGGCCGGTCAGCTCGGTGGCGCCGTCCGTGTCGGTCTCGACGCCGCCCATGTGGTAGTGGGCTCCGGGCCGGACGGGGATCGGCTCGTGGATCGGGTCGACGAGCGCGTAGGTGATCGCCAGCTCGCGCGAGCCGGGCAGGCGGGTGTTGATCCGCTCCGCGCCGAGGTGGGTCAGATCGAGGAAGACGGAGCCGTTGACCCCGCGCCCCTCGTCGATCTCCGTCTGCTCGGAGCGCGAGACCACGTCGCGGCTGGCCAGATCCTTCGCGGTCGGCGCGTAGCGCTCCATGAAGCGCTCGCCGTCCTTGTTGCGCAGGATCCCGCCCTCGCCGCGGCAGCCTTCCGTGATCAGGATGCCGCTCGGGTAGAGCGTCGTCGGGTGGAACTGCATGAACTCCATGTCCTTGAGCGGCAGCCCGGCCCGCAGGGCCATCGCCATCCCGTCGCCCGTGCAGGCGTAGGCGTTCGTGGTCGCGCGGTAGAGGCGGCCGGCCCCTCCCGTCGCGAGCAGGACGGTCTTGCCGCCGATCGTCTTCAGACCGCCGTTCAGGATGTCCCAGCAGACGACGCCCTGGCAGCGATCCTCGTGGATCACGAGCTGCCAGGCGAAGTACTCATCGTAGACGGGGATGTCACGCTTGACCACCTGCTCGTAGAGCACCTGGATCAGGACGTGTCCCGTGATGTCGGCCGCAAAGACGGTGCGGGGCGAGCCTGCGGCGCCGAACGGGCGCTGGGCGAGCCTGCCGTCCTCGGCCCGGGAGAAGATCGCGCCCCAGTGCTCGAGCTGGTAGATGTCGAGCGGCGCCTCGCGGGTGAAGACCTCGATCGAGTCCTGGTCGCCCAGGTAGTCCGAGCCCTTGACCGTGTCGAACGCGTGCGACTCCGGCGTGTCGTCGCCCGCGTTGCCGAGCGCGGCGTTGATGCCTCCCTCGGCCGCGCCGGAATGGCTGCGGGTCGGGTGCAGCTTGGAGATCATGGCGACGTCGGCCCCTGCGTCGAACGCCGCGATCGCCGCGCGCATCCCCGCGCAGCCGGCCCCGATCACCAGGACATCGTGCTTGCCGTCCACCTGGGGAGACGCTACACAAGCGGGCTCGGCGACGGCCTCGTACCAGGCGCCACCAGCCGGCCTTG
>JACCZA010000050.1 GCA_013696185.1 Actinomycetota bacterium | reverse complement strand
GCGCGCGCGCGCGCGCTTCCGCTCGGGCCATGTGACGACCCTCGTCGCCACCGACGTCGCGGCACGCGGACTGGATCTCGTCGACGTCACGCACGTGATCAACTTCGACCCGCCCGAGGACGACAAGGGCTACGTCCACCGCGTGGGCCGCACGGGTCGTGCGGGTCGGGGCGGCAGCGGCATCACGTTCGTCCTGCCCGACCAGCAGGCGGACGTCAGCCGGGTCGCCACGAAGCTCGGCCACCGCGACGAGTTCGAGCAGGAGGGCATGAGCGTCGCCCGGCCGCGGCTGCTCTACACGAGCCGGCGCGGCCGGCGCTCTCGCTGGTAGGGCTCCGGGCCGCGGGCGCGGGCGAGCGATGGCAACCGAGACACGGTCACTGCCCGAGCTCCTGCGCGAGCACGGGCAGGAGCACCTGCTCACCCACCTGGACGGACTCGACGGCGCCACCCGTGAGCGTCTCTGCGCGCGCCTGCGCACGATCGACTGGGACGAGCTCGCCCGCCCCGAGGTAGCGCCGGAGGTCGGCGAGGTCGGGGCGAGCCGCGTGGTCACGCTCGCCGAGCGGCAGCAACGCGAGGAACGGCTGAGCGCGGCGGGGGAGGCGGCGCTCCGAGAGGGGCGGGTCGCCGTGCTGATGGTCGCGGGCGGACAGGGGACACGGCTCGGCTTCGCCGGTCCCAAGGGGTGCTATCCGCTCGCACCGCACTCGGGCAAGACGCTCTACCAGCTCCAGGCCGAGAAGGTGCTCGCGCTCTCCCGCAGGGTGGGGCAGGCCGTGCCGTTCCTCGTGATGACGAGCCCGGTCACCGACGTCCGGACCCGTGCGGCCTTCGCGGAGCACGATCGCTTCGGCCTCGCCGCCGGACAGCTGCGCGTCTTCCGGCAGGGCACGCTGCCGAGCGTCGATCGCGCCGGGCGGGCGCTCCTGGGGGCCCCCGGCACGCTGCTCGAGAGCCCGGACGGCCACGGCGGCTGCTTCACCGCGCTCGTCGAGAGCGGCGAGCTGCACCGCCTCGAGCGCGCAGGGATCCGCCACGTCGTCTACATCCAGGTCGACAACGTGCTCGCCCCCCTCGACGATCCCGCCTTCGTCGGCCTCGGCGTCGAGGAGCGGGCCGACGTCGTCACGAAGGTGCTGGAGAAGACCCACCCCGACGAGAAGGTCGGTCACCTCGTCCGGGTCGCCGGCCGCGACCGCATCGTCGAGTACACGGAGCTGACGGCCGAGGACACGCGCATGCGCGCTCCCGACGGCTCGCTCGTCTACCGCTGGGGCTCGCCCGCGCTCCACCTCTGGAGCGTGGCCTTCCTCGCCCGGCTGGCGAGCAAGGGGTTCAGGCCGCCGCTCCACCGCAGCGCGAAGCCGCTCCGTGCCTGGCTCGACGGCGCCCTGCGCGAGATCGACGGCTGGAAGTACGAGCGGTTCATCTTCGACCTGCTGCCGCAGGCCCGCGTGTGCATCGGCCTCGAGATCGACCGCGCGAGCGAGTTCTCCCCGATCAAGAACGCCGAGGGCGAGAACAGTCCGGCGACGGCTGTCGAGGGCATGAGCCGGCAGTACGCCTCCTGGCTCGAGGCAGCGGGGGTCGAGGTCGAGCTCTCGCCGGGAGCCCGCATCGAGATCGATCCGCTTCTGGCGGCGACGCGGAGAGAGCTGGTCGAGCGCTGGGACGGCCGCGTCGAGCGGGTGACGGGAGACCTCCACCTCCAGGAGGATCGACGCGTTTCCGGCGCCCCGGATCGGGAGAGGGGGGAGCCGTGAGCTTCTTCCGTCGATTCTCCCGCGGCCGAGACGAGGCAACGCCCGTGCGAGCGCTCGGCAGCGTCGCAGCCGTGCTGACGGCGGCGGTCGTGGTGCTCGTCGTGGTCTTCTACGCGATCCAGGCCCTGACGTAAGGCGGGCGTAAGGACCTAGCGCGGCGCGCGGTCGTCCCCGCCGCCGCCCAGCAACGCCTCCAGCCTCGCCGCCCTGAAGTCGAAGATCTGCCGCAGCCAGCGGCGCACGAGGAGCCCGTGGACGACGGGGGCGACCGGGCCGCCCGGTAGCCGGTAGCGCACGTTGTCGTAGACCTCGGTTCCCCCGCGCACCGCCGTGAACCTGTGCGTGTGCTCCCAGAGCGCATACGGGCCGCTCAGCTGCGTGTCGGTGAAGCTCCGAGGGGGGCGCCAGCGGGTGATCTCCGTGCGCCAGGAGACGGGCACGCCGAAGAGGCCGAGCCGGTAGCGCAGGAGCGAGCGCTGCTCGAGCCGCTCGGGAGCCTCGAGGATGCGGAAGTGGAGCCACGCGGGCGTGATCGCCGCCAGGTTCAGCGGTTGCGCGAAGAACGCGAAGGTCTCCTCGACGCTCCGCGGCACGGTCTGCGTGCGCTCGAGCTCGTAGGTGTGCTGGGTGGGCCGCCGCCGCACGACGGCTGCGACCGTAGCAGCGGGGTCGCCCCTACACCGCCACGTGAGCGACCCTTGACGCGCCGCTCACGAGCCCTTAATGGGCCGCTGAAAGCATTGCCTGCAGTCGATCCGTCGACGATTCCCGCAGGCACGAGAAAGGACGACCGAATCGTGAAGCCCAGGCTCCTGGTTTCAGCAGTGGCGCTCGTCGCCACGTCTCTCGCCGTCGGCATCGCCGCCGCCACGAGCGAGTCATCGAGCTCGGCGCAGGCAGCGCCGAGCGCCGCGCGCGCCGCGGTGCAGTTCCCGGCGGTGAAGCTGCCGTCGGGCTTTCGGATCGAGAAGGTGGTCGGTGGCTTGACGTTCCCGACGGCCGTGAGCTGGGACGACGCCGGGCGGCTCTACGTGGTCGAGGCCGGCGGACAGTTCCTCGAGGAGCCGGCTCCGGCACGCATCCTGCGCGTCCAGGGCGGACGGGCGTCCGAGGTGCTCCGCCTCTCCACGAAGGGCGTCGCCGACTCGGTCGCCGGCATGGCCTGGTACAAGGGCGCCTTCTACCTCACCGGCCGCGATCCACGCGACCGCACCGGCGCGGTCTACCGGGCGACCCTCGACGGGAACGTGACGCGTCTGATGACGGGGTTCCTGGATAGCCAGTCCGAGCATCAGCTGAACGACATCAGGCCAGGGCCCGACGGCCGCATCTACTTCGTGTCCGGCCCGGCGGCGAACTCCGGCGTGGTCGGCATCGACCTCGGCCCCTTCATCGAGCGAAGCCCCAAGCTCCACACCACGTCCTGTAAGGACATCGTGCTCACCGGCCAGAACTTCGAGACGCCCGACTTCCGCACGCCGAATCCGACCGATACGACCCTCACGGGTGCCTACGTGCCGTTCGGCACGGCCACACGGCCCGGTCAGCGCATCAGGGGCACGCGCACCTGCGGGGGGGCGATCTTCTCCTTCGACCCGAACAGGCCGGCGGCGAGCTTGAGCCGGTACGCGTTCGGCTTCCGGAACATCATCGGGCTCACCTGGAACACGCGCGGCGAGCTGTTCGCCGGCGTGAACAGCTACGACGTGCGCGGCTCGAGGCCCGTGAACGACGACATGGAGGCGACCTACCGCATCCGGCAGGGTGCCTGGTACGGCGAGCCCGACTACTCGGCCGGCTTGCTTCCCGTCACGCTGCCGAAGTTCGACAGCCCGGACTCGACCCAGGCGCCGGTCCTCGTCGGCAAGCGCAAGCTCGCGGGCAAGCGCAAGCTCGGCTTTCTGATCAACCACCGGGCGAGCGGACTGCGCCCGCCCGATCGCTCGCTCGTCGTGGGCGTGCACGAGATCGGCTCGTCGCCGTCACAGCTCGACGTGGCACCCGCCTCGTGGGGCCCCGGCTTGGCCGGTCAGCTCTTCGTGGCCGAGTGGGGAGACCTCGCACCGGGGACGAGCCCCCTCAGGAACAACGTTCCGGGCTACCGGGTCTCGCTCGTCACCCCCGGAACCGGCGGGAAGGCCGTCCCGTTCGTCCGCAACGTCAAGCTCGGGCCGGCGTCGGCCCAGGGCGCGAAGGGTCGAGGGATCGAGCGGCCCTACAGCGTCCGGTTCGGGCCCGACGGCGCGATGTACATCGTCGACTACGGCATCGCCCGCGTGAACTTCGGGCGCCTGCGCAAGGGACAGGTCCCCTACGAGTTCCCTCCCCGCTCGGGCGCAGTCTGGAAGGTCACGCCCGTCGGTCAGCGCGGCTAGGGCACCTGGCCGTCAGCGGGAGCCGGGCCGAGCGGCCC
>JACCZA010000334.1 GCA_013696185.1 Actinomycetota bacterium | reverse complement strand
CGACGCGCCTGCCCGCGATCGGTGCCCCGATCGCCGCCGCGACGAGGTAGGCGCCGCTGACGGCACCGGCCGCCGCGTAGCTGCCGCCGCTCGCGCGCACCACGAGCAGGAGCGCGAGGGGCACCATGCCGAGCGGCAGCCGCGCCACGAGCCCCCACGCGATCAGGCGCCGGGCGTGCGGCGTGCGCAGGAGCGCGCGGTAGCGCTCCGTCCCGACGACGCCTGCCGACTCCGTCACGCGTCCGCGCTACGCGCTACGAAGCGAGGAGGCGCCTGAGCACGAACGGGAGGATCCCGCCGTGGCGGAAGTACTCCCGCTCGCGCGGCGTGTCGAGCCGCACGCGCGCCGTGAGCTCGACCGGCTCGCCGTCGCCGTCGGGCCCCGCCGTCACGCTGACCTCGCGCGCCTCGCCGTCCTCGACCCCGCGGATCGAGAAGCTCTCGCGACCCGTCAGCCCGAGCGTCGTCGGCGTCTCGCCGTCCCGGAACTGCAGGGGCAGGATCCCCATCATCAGCAGGTTCGAGCGGTGGATCCGCTCGTAGCTCTCGGCGATCACCGCGCGCACGCCGAGCAGGCTCGGCCCCTTCGCCGCCCAGTCGCGTGACGAGCCGGAGCCGTACTCGCGGCCCGCGATCACGATCAGCGGAGTGCCTTCGTCGAGGTAGCGCTGCGAGGCCTCGAAGATCGTCAGCTCGTCGCCGCTCGGCAGGTGCACAGTCCAGGTGCCCTCGTGGCCGGGCACGAGCAGGTTGCGCAGGCGGACGTTCGCGAAGGTGCCGCGCACCATCACCTCGTGGTTGCCCCGGCGGGAGCCGTACGAGTTGAACGCCTTGCGCTCGACGCCGCGATCGATCAGGTAGCGGCCGGCCGGGCTGTCGAGCTTGATCGAGCCGGCCGGGGAGACGTGGTCGGTCGTGACGCTGTCCCCGACCATGACGAGGCAGCGGGCGCCGCTCACGTCTGCGACGGGCGGTGTCTCGACGGTCATGCCGTCGAAGTACGGCGGCAGGCGGACGTAGGTCGACTCCGGATCCCACGCGAAGAGGTCGCCCTCGGGCACGGGCAGCTCACGCCAGGCGTCGTCGCCCTTGTACACGTCGCCGTAGCGGCGGCGGAACATCTCGCTCTCGATCGACGAGGAGACGGTCTCCTCCACCTCCTGCGAGCTCGGCCAGATGTCGCGGAGGTAGACGTCCTCACCGTCTCGGCCCTGTCCGAGCGGCTCGTTCAGGAGGTCCAGATCCATCCGCCCGGCGAGCGCGTAGGCGACGACGAGCGGCGGTGAGGCGAGGTAGTTCGCCTTCACCTCGGGATGGATGCGCGCCTCGAAGTTGCGGTTGCCCGAGAGCACGGCGCAGACGACGAGGTTGCCCCCGTCGATCGCCGCCGAGATCTCGTCCGCGAGCGGGCCGGAGTTGCCGATGCAGGTCGTGCAGCCGTAGCCGACCGTCTGGAAGCCGAGCTCGTCGAGGTAGGGCGTCAGGCCGGCGCGCTCGTAGTAGTCCGTGACCACCTTCGAGCCGGGGGCGAGGCTCGACTTCACCCACGGCTTGCGCTCGAGACCTCGCTCGACCGCCTTCTTCGCGAGCAGCCCCGCGCCGATCATCACGGCAGGGTTCGACGTGTTCGTGCAGCTCGTGATCGCCGCGATCACGACGTTCCCGTGCTCGAGCTCGAACCTCTGCCCATCGAGAGCCACGGGCACGGGATCGGCGCGCTCGGCCAGGGCGATGTCCCCCTGGGCGGGCTCTTCCTCGGGCAGGGCGTCGCCGCCCGGCGCCTGCTCGCTGGTGGGATCGCTGGTGGGGAACGTGTCGGCGACCGCCTTCTCCGCCGAGCCGTTGCCGTAGTCGACGCCGAAGGTCGTGAGGGCGGTCAGGAAGGACGTCTTCGCCTCGGACAGCGGCACCCGGTCCTGCGGGCGGCGGGGGCCGGCGAGGCTCGGCTCGACGTCGCCGAGGTCGAGCTCCAGCACCTGCGAGTACGCCGGCTCCTGCCCCGGGTCGTGGAAGAGCCCCTGCTCGCGGCAGTACGCCTCGACGAGCTCGATCCGCTCGGCGGGGCGCCCCGTCAGCTCGAGGTACTTGAGCGTCTCCTCGTCGACCGGGAAGAAGCCGCAGGTCGCCCCGTACTCCGGGGACATGTTCCCGATCGTCGCGCGGTCGGCGAGGGGAAGGCCGGCGAGCCCCTCGCCGAAGTACTCGACGAACTTGCCGACGACGCCGGCCGAGCGCAGGAGCTGCGTCACGGTCAGGACGAGGTCGGTCGCGGTCGACCCCTCCCGGAGCGTGCCGTGGAGCTTGAAGCCCACGACCTGCGGCACGAGCATCGAGATCGCCTCGCCGAGCATCGCGGCCTCCGCCTCGATGCCGCCGGCTCCCCACCCGAGGACCCCGAGGCCGTTCACCATCGTCGTGTGCGAGTCGGTGCCGATCAGCGTGTCGGGGAAGGCCTGCAGGCGCCCGCCCACCTCTCGCGTCTCGACGACCCTGGCCAGGTACTCGAGGTTGACCTGGTGGACGATGCCCGTGTTCGGGGGCACGACCGCGAAGTTGTCGAACGCGGTCTGACCCCAGCGCAGGAAGGCGTAGCGCTCGCGGTTGCGCTCGAACTCGAGCTCGGCGTTGCGGGTGATCGCCAGGCGGCTCGCGTACTCGTCCACCTGCACCGAGTGGTCGATCACGAGCTCGGCGGGCAGGAGCGGGTTGATCTTCGCCGGGTCACCGCCGAGCGCCTGCATCGCATGGCGCATCGCCGCCAGGTCGACGATCGCCGGCACGCCGGTGAAGTCCTGCAGGAGGACGCGCGCGGGCGCGAACGAGATCTCGCGGCTCGGCTCCTCGTCGGCGACCCAGGTGGCGACGGCCTCGACGTCGTCCCGCGTCACGGCCTCGCCGTCCTCGTGGCGCAGCACGTTCTCGAGCAGGATCCGCAGCGTGTAGGGCAGGCGATCGACGTCGAAGCGCGGCTGGAGCGCGTCGAGCCGGTAGATCTCGTAGCTCGAGCCCGCGACCTCGAGGGTGGAGCGCGCGGAGAACGAGTCGGCCATGCCCTGATTCAATCACCCGGGCGGAGAGCGCACGCGCGCGGTGCCCTCGGCGCTCCCCGGAACACACTTCTTAACGGAGCGCAAAGAGGAGTTCATCGCGACCCACCCCGCTGCAATCACACGGTCGCTATAAGACTTCCCGTGGCACGAAGCAGCAGCATCCTCTCCCGCGCCGTCGGGCTCGTGGCAGCCGCCGTGGCAGGCGGCGCTCTCGCGCTCGGCGGCGCAGTCGCTCTCGGGGAGCTCGACGCCACGACGACGACGACGGTGCGCGAGGTCGCCGGCCCCGTGAGCCAGACTGAGGCAGTCGGAGCGCAGTCGAGCGGGCGCTCGACGGTCAACGGCATCTACGAGCGCACGAAGTCGGGCGTCGTGCAGGTCAACTCGACCAGCGTCGTCCAGGACGACAATCCCTTCTTCGACACGTCGCGCGAGGCGCAGTCGCTCGGCTCGGGCTTCGTGATGGACAAGGCAGGCCACATCGTCACGAACTTCCATGTCGTCCAGGGCGCGACCAAGGTGCGCGTCAGCTTCTCCAACAGCGGCAGCTACGACGCGGAAGTGGTCGGCAGTGACCCCGCGACGGACATCGCGGTGCTGCGGATCGACGCGGGCGCGCGGGCGCTCACGCCGCTGCCGCTCGGCGACTCCGATCGTGTGCGCGTGGGCGATCCGGTGGTCGCGATCGGCAATCCGTTCGGACTCGAGCGCTCCGTCACCGCCGGCATCGTCAGCGCGCTGCAGCGCCAGATCACGGCGCCGGACCAGTTCGAGAGCTCGATCGACCACGTGATCCAGACCGACGCGGCGATCAACAGGGGCAACTCCGGCGGCCCGCTGCTCAACATGAGCGGCGAGGTGATCGGCGTCAACTCGCAGATCTCGACGGGCGACACGGGCGCCTCGGGCAACGTCGGCATCGGCTTCGCCGTCCCGACGAACACGGTGAAGGACGTCGTCGCCCAACTCGTCGAGACGGGCAAGGTCGAGCGCGCCTACCTCGGCGTCGGCGTCCAGCCGATCACCTCCCGGCTCGCGCGCCTGCTCCGCCTGCCCGCCGAGCGCGGCCTGATCGTGCAGAAGGTCAGCGACGGCAGCGGCGCCAAGCGGGCGGGCTTGCGGGCTGGAACCACCCGCACGGTGGTCGAGGGCGAGAGCTACCTGCTCGGCGGCGACGTGATCGTCGAGGTCGACGGCGACGAGGTGACGAGCGTGCAGCAGCTGCGCGACGCCGTGGCGGAGAAGGAGCCCGGCGACGAGCTCACCCTCACGATCCTGCGCGGCGACGACCGCAAGGAGCTCGACGTCACCCTTGGGCAGCGACCCTCCGTTCCGGAGGGATAGCCGCCCGACCTGGGCCCCTACCCCTGGGGCCCTGCCCCCCGGCGCGCACGTCGCTGCCGGCAGGGGCACGTGCCGGAGGTCCTGACCGCCTGCCAGGACCTCCGGCCATTCTTCTTCGGTGCGCTCGTCTACCGTGTCTCGGGTGGAGCGCGAGCCGCTGTCGCCGATCGAGCCGGGCCGGGCCGCAGTCCTCGACGAGGAGCTGCTCACTGACGAGGAGCTGTGGACCGACGACACGGGCGGCGACCACTCGGGCTGGTTCTGCGTCCGCACGGCCCCCTTCCCGTGCCCGGCGGCGGGATGCAGCTTCGTCGCCGAGTTCATGACCGCCGCGCACCTCGTCCTCGTCTGGGAGGAGCGCGACGATCCGAACCTCCTGCGCCACGCCCAGCGGGCGAAGGAGGTGGGGCGGGACCCTCGCGTGGTGGAGTACGAGCCGTCCTTCGGGCCGAGCGCCTCGTACTACGCCTGGGAAGCCTCGGGGCGACCCGTCCACGCCGTCCGCGCGAGGTGATCGAGCAGACCTTCGGCCAGAGCCCCGCGCTCTCGCTCGGGGTCGAGGAGGAGCTGATGATCCTCGACGCCGACACGCTAGGGCTGACGCCCGCTGTGCACGTCCTCCTGCGGGGTGCCGAGCAGGTCGAGCTGCCGGGGCGGCTGAAGACCGAGCTCTTCGCCTCGGTGGTCGAGCTGAACACCGAGCGCTGCGCCACGGCCGGGGAGGCGGCCGCCGCGATGTGCGCGCTGCGGGCGACCGCGACCGAGATCGCCGGCGCGAGCGGGCTCCGCCTCGCCGCCGCGGGGGCGCATCCGATCGACCCGGCCGAGGAGCAGGAGATCGTGCAGGAGGCCCGCTACGCCGAGTTCGTCGAGTACGCCGGCGTCTCGGCACGACGCCAGGGAGTGAACGGCCTGCACGTCCATGTCGGCATGCCGAGCGCCGAGGCATGCCTACGGGTGCTCGAGGGCGTGCTGCCCTGGCTGCCCGTGCTGCTCGCGCTCTCGGCCAACTCGCCCCACGTCGACGGCCGTGAGACGGGCCTACTCTCCAACCGCGCGGAGATCCTCGGCCAGCTCCCGCGGAGCGGCGCACCTCCGCCGTTCGCCTCCTACGCCGAGTGGCAGGCGTTCATGGACCGAGTGCTCGGCGCGGGTCTGCCCGCGACGACCGACTACACGAGCCTCTGGTGGGACGTGCGCTTGCATCCGCGCTTCGGCACGCTCGAGATCCGCATGCCGGACCAGCCGACGAGCGTGCGGCGCTCGGCCGCCTTCGTGGCGCTCGTCCAGGCTCTCTGTGCGACGGTGCTCGGCGAGGCTCCGCGGCGGCGCGAGCCCGGGGACCGCGCCGTCTACGCGCAGAATCGCTGGGCCGCGTCGCGCTTCGGGCCACGTGGCCTGCTGATCCACCCGGACGAAGCTCGAGCGGTGAGCGCTGCCGAGCTCGCGGACGAGCTGCTCGAGCGCATCCGCCCGGCGGCGCGGGCGCTCGGCTCCGAGGCGCTGCTCGACGCGCTCGACCCCGGGCGCTGCGAGGCGGAGCGCCAGCTGGAGGTCGGGCGGGCGCGGGGCCTACGCGCAGTCAGCGCGGACGTCGTCGAGCGCTCGCTAGCATCGGCGGGATGACCATGAGCGAGACGATCCAGGTCAGCGGCATCCGCTGCGAGCGCTGTGTCAACCGCCTCGCCGTGGCACTGCGCGACCAGGAGGGGCTCGAGTCCGCCAACGCCAACCTCATGGGCGAGGTGACGTTGACGTGGGACGACGAGCGCACGAGCCGCGAGACGCTGCTCGAGGCGATGGCACGCGCCGGCTTTCGCCGGCTCACGCCCGCCTGAGGAACCTCTAGGCACTCCGCTCGAGCAGCTCGCCGAAGAGGGCGACGACCTCCTCGACCGGGAGCTCGAGCGTCGAGGCGCCGACCGGCAGCTCGAGCAGGTGCACGGTCGGGAGCGGCGTGACGGCGAAGTGTCTGCCGAGCCAGACGCCGCGCTCCTCGGCGATGTCGAGCGCCGCCTCGCGCAGGCGCTCGCCGTCGCGGCTCAGGTACAGGTGCATGAAGGGCGTCTGCGGCGGCTGCGGCACTACGACGACGTGCTCCAGCTGCGCGAGCGCCGCCCCGAGCTCCCGCGCTCTCGCGAGGAAGTCGTCCATGCGGGGCAGCACCTCGTCCAGGCCCCGCTCGGCGGCGAGCGCGTACGGGTAGACGGAGAAGATCCGCCCGCCGTGGCGGATCTGCCAGACGCGCGCCTCGTCGATCACGTCAGCCGGCCCGGCGAGCAGGCAGCCGCCCGGTGCGCCGAGATCCTTGTAGAGCGACACGTAGACGGTGTCGAAGAGCGCAGCGATCTCGTCGAGTCCTCGACCGTAGTACGGCGGGCAGAGCCAGAGCCGCGCGCCGTCGAGATGGAGCGCGACTTCGTGCTCGCGCGCCCAGCCGGCCTGCGCGACGAGCTCGTCCCACTCGGGGAGGCGCCCGCCGAGCTCGCGCTGCGGCAGCTCGAGCAGCAGCGCCGCCACGGGCTCGGCGATCCCCTCCAGATCGTCGCGCGAGAGCAGCCGGTCGGCGTCACCGACGAGCCGGCCACGCAGTCCGTGCAGCTCCTGGTAGCCCTTCTCCTCGTGGCGCTCGAGGTGGCAGCGCGGATGGAAGGCAACCGTGCCGAGGCCCGCTCGATCGGCCCAGATCCGCAGGGCGATCTGCTGCGCCATCGTCCCGGTCGGCAGGAAGACGGCCGCCTCCTTCCCGAGCAGGCCGGCAACGCGTTGCTCGAGTCGCTGAACCACCTCGCCGTCGCCGTAGCGGTCGTACGAGGTGCCTTCGGAGGCGCGCTCGGATAGCCGAGCGAGCGCGCTCCTCGGCGCGCGCCACTCGGGCTCGTGGGCCGGGACGAAGGCCCGGCAGGCTGCGGCGATCGCCTCCACGTCGCGCGCGCGTCCCGCCGCCGCCCCGCCTATTCCGGGCCGCCCGTCCCGTGCGAGTCGGGAGGGATGATCGGGCGGCCCGCGCCTCCGTAGGTGCCGCCGCCCGAGAGCCCTTGCCGGATCCGCGCGCGCTCGGCCTCGGCCGGCTCCACACCCGCCTGGATTCCCTCCTGGCCCGCCGTCCGGGCCGGGCTGTCCTCGTCGGGCGCGCCTTCCTCGGTGCCCGGCTCCTCGGTGTCGCCCAGGCCGTAGTAGCGCGCGATCTCGTCCTCGTCGAGGTCGTCTCCTTCTGCGGAGACCTTCGGCGAGCCCTCGATCAGCTCCTTCGACAGCGTCGTCCGGACGACGCGACCTTCGTCGTCTGCCTGGGTGAAGCTCTGAGGCAACGCGTGTCTCGACTTGAACAGCGTGCCGCGCTCCACGATCAGGTTGTCACCGACGACAGCGACCACCTCACCGAGGTTGTCGTCTTCGGTGGACACGACCGCATAGCCCTGCATCGGCGCTCCTTCGCTCGGGTGACGAGCCCATACCCCGCCGAGCGGATCGCTAACGGGAATACCCCCTCCGGAGGCCTCGTTCCGCCTCCACACGCGGCTGCTAGGGTCGAGGCGCCTTGAGCGAGACGGGGTCCGAGACGGAGGCACGCCGCCTCGCGACAGAGGCACGGGATCGCGTGCGATTCGAGGAGGATGCGCTTGCGCTCAGCGATCAGGTTTACCGCGTCGCCCGCCATCTCGCCGGCTCGCGCGAGGAAGCGGAGGACCTGATGCAGGACGCCTACGCCCGCGCCTTTCGCAGCTGGCGCTCCTTCACGCCGGGAACGAATCTGCGCGCCTGGCTCC
>JACCZA010000331.1 GCA_013696185.1 Actinomycetota bacterium | reverse complement strand
AAGGATGAGGGGAGCGATCGCGGGCGGGCACCCGCTGACGGCAGAGGCCGGCGCGCGCGTCCTGGCCGAGGGGGGGAACGCCGTCGATGCGTGCATCGCCGCCTGCTTCGCCTCGTGGGTGGCCGAGAGCCCGCTGACGGGCCCGGGCGGGGGCGGCTTCATGCTCGTCCACCGGGCGCGGGACCGCTCGACGCGCGTGCTCGACTTCTTCGTCACCGCCCCCGGGCTCGGGCTCGAGCCCGGGGGCGCAGCGGCGATGGAGGCCGTCGACGTCGACTTCTCGGGCGGCTCGAGCCAGGTGTTCAGGATCGGCGCCGCCTCGTGTGCCGTGCCGGGAACCGTCGCCGGCCTCGAGGCCGCCCACCGCGCCTACGCCTCCCTGCCGTGGCGCGAGCTGATCCGGCCGGCTGCCGAGCTCGCGCGCTCGGGCCTCGAGCTGACGCGTCCGCAGGCCTACCTCCACGCGATCCTCGACCTGATCCTGCGCCACACGCCGGAAGGGCGCGCGGTGTACGGAGAGGAGGGGCGCCTCGTCGCGGGTGAGCGGCTCACGATGTCCGATCTGGCCGGGACGCTCGAGCTCCTCGCCCACGAGGGGGCTGCCGTCCTCTACCGCGGCGAGCTCGCCCGCGCCCTCGCCGAGCACGTGCGCGAGGCCGGCGGAACGATCACCGAGCGTGACCTCGCCGAGTTCCGCGTCGTCAGGCGCCGCCCCGTCGGCGCCGTCTTCCGCGGCCACGCCTTCGCGTCGAATCCGCCGCCCTCGGCCGGGGGCATCCTGATCGGCTACGCGCTCGGGTTGCTCGAGCGGATCGGCACGGATGCCGCGCCGGGCAGCGCCGAGGCGATCGCCGCCCTGGCCGAGGTGATGCGCGAGCAGGGTCGCGCCCGCGCGCGCGGGTTCGAGCGCGCGCTGCACCGGGGCGGGCTGCCGCAGCGGCTGCGGGACGAGGAGGCGCTCGCGCTCGGCCGCATCGCGAACGGCGACGCGGGCGTCCCCGAGCACTCCACCCCCGGGGGCACCACGCACATCTCCGCGATCGACGGCCGGGGCAACGCGGCGGCGCTGACGGTCTCCACCGGGTCGGGCTCGGGCATCGTCGTCCCCGGCACCGGCATCCAGCTGAACAACATGCTCGGCGAGTTCGACCTGCCGCGGGCCCCGCGGCCGGGGACGCGGCTCTCGAGCATGATGTCGCCCACCCTCGTCAGCCACGATGGCCGTCCGCGACTCGTCGTCGGCAGCGCCGGCTCGCTCCGCCTGCGCAGCGCCGTGCTCCAGGTGGTCGTCAACGTCGTCGCGCACGGGCTGCCTGTGGAGGAGGCGGTCGAGCGCCCGCGCGTCCACCTCGAGGAGCCACACCTGCACTGCGAGGGTGGGACGGACCCGGCCGAGGTCGATCGGCTGCTCGAGCGGGGCTACCAGGTGGTCCGCTGGCGGCGGCGGAACCTCTACTTCGGCGGAGCGGCAGCCGTCGAGGTGCTGCCCGACGGCTCGCTCGCGGCGGCCGGAGATCCGCGCCGCGGCGGGGCCGGCGTCGTGGTCGAGTGAGCGACGAGGTCCGTGTCCGGCCGGCCGAGCCGGGGGACGCAGCCGCCTTCGTGCAGCTCGCGCGCGCCGTGGGCGAGGAGCCGGGCGGCTGGCTGCTCGGCACGAGCGAGTGGCGGAGCGTGGGGGACGAGAGGCGCTACCTGAAGGCGCTTCGCCGTCATCCGGGCGCTGCCGCCTTCGCGGCGGAGCTCCCCGGCGGGCGCGTCGTGGGACGGCTCTCGCTCGCGCGCGAGGGGCATCCGGCGAGCGCCCACGTGGCCGATCTCGGCCTCATGGTCGACGCGGGCCACCGCCGGCGCGGGGTCGGCACCGCGCTCCTGCAGGCGGCCACCGCGTGGGCGGGCGGCGTCGGCGTGACGAAGCTCGAGCTCCACGTCTTCCCGTGGAACGAGCCGGCGCTCGCGCTGTACGAGGGGTTCGGCTTCGTGCGGGAGGGGTACCGCAGGCGCCACTACCGCCGCCAGGGGGAGGAGGTCGACGCGATCCTGATGGCGCTCTTCGTCGGCGAGAGCGAGACGTAGCCGGCGAGTCGCCGCCTGCCCGACCGGGCGGCGGCGACTCGCCGGCTACGTCTCGCGCTCGCCGACGAAGAGCGCCATCAGGATCGCGTCGACCTCCTCCCCCTGGCGGCGGTAGTGGCGCCTGCGGTACCCCTCCCGCACGAAGCCG
>JACCZA010000325.1 GCA_013696185.1 Actinomycetota bacterium | reverse complement strand
CGCGCCCTCGAGCAGGCGGCTGCGCGCGTAGAGATCGCGCCCGTCGGCCAGGACGAGCGGCAGGACGTAGCCGATCGTGCGCGCGCCGCAGAGCGCGTGGCGGTCGGCGGTGGCGTTCCTGCCGCGTACGTAGAGAGCCTCGGCGCAGTGCGCGAGCGCGTTCAGGGCGGTGCCGCCCGACGGGGCGCGCGGCAGCTCGAGCGTGAGCTCGGGGTCGTAGATCGCCGCGGCCGGGCGGGCGGCCTCGTCGGAGCCGCCCGCCTTCGTGCGGCGGCTCTCGTTCCTGACGCCGTAGAAGGGCGTCCATTCGGCGCCCGCGTAGGTGGTCGGCACGGCGATCGTTCGCACGGGCCGTCCGCGGCCCGCGAGCTCGACCGCCACAGCCTTGCAAGTGTCGATCGCGCTGCCGCCGCCGAGTCCGACGAGGCACTCCACCCCGACCTCCTCGGCGACGGCGGCCGCCTCGCCCACCGTCTCGACGGGGACGTGCGAGCGAACGCCGTCGTAGACCGCCTCGACCGGAAGCCTCTCCGAGAGCGCCGCCCCGCGCCGGCTCGTGACGAGCAGGAGGCGAGACACGGAGAGCTCGGCCGCGACGCCTGCGAGCTCCTCGAGCGAGCCCGCACCGAAGCGGACGATCCGGCTCAGGGCAGCCGCTCGCGCGCGAACTCGACGAAGGCGGAGGCGACGCGGGTCGAGACGCGCCCCGCCGAGCGGACGAGCGAGATCTCGCGCGCAGGGTCGAGACCCTCGACCCGGGCCGCCGCGATCGCCCCGGAGCGGAGATCGGACTCGACGGCCGAGCGCGAGATGAAGGCGACGCCGTGGCCGGCGCGGACGGCGCTGCGCACGGACTCCTGCAGGCCGAGCTCGAGCCTCACGTCGAGGTCTCGCAGGCGGACGCCGGCCCGCCGCAACTCGTCCTCGATCACCTGGCGCACGCCGGCGCCCTCCTGCATCACGATCAGCGGCTCGGAGCGAAGCTCGTCGAGAGAGACGGTCCTGCCGGCGAACGGGTGCCCCGGGGGGCAGGCGAGGATGACCTCGTCCCGGAAGAAGGGCTCGAAGACGACCGAGCGGTGGCGGCGCGCCGCACCCACGACGCCGAGCTCGAGCTCACGCCGCGCGACGAGCTCGACGACGGTGTGCGTGTCGAACACCGACAGCGCCACCGTCACCTTCGGGTACTGCTGCCGGAACTCGCAGAGCAGGAGCGGGAGCACCGTCTCCCCCGGGCCGGAGGAGGCCCCGAGCTCGAACCGGCCCTCGACTGCCTCGGCGCGCTCGTCGCCGACCTGCTCGAGCAACTGCTCCTCGAGCGCGAGCAGCCGCTGCGCCCCGCGGTAGAGGCGCAACCCGGCCTCGGTCGGCTCGACCCTGCGGCCCGAGCGGTCGAGCAGCTGCCGGCCGAGCCGCTGCTCGAGCGAGCGGATCTGCAGGCTGACCGCCGGCTGAGAGACTCCGAGCCGCTCCGCCGCCTGTGAGAAGCTCTTCCTCTCGACGACCGCGCAAAACGCCGCCAGCTGCCGCGTATCCATAAGCGTTGATTATGGCCAAACCCCCATCCGAGACGTCGCCCACGGCGCAGCTCGCCGCCGAGACGCCGAGGCGGACGCGCGTTGACGTGACCCTTCGCCTGCTGGACGTCGTGCTCGCGGGGCTCTTCCTGCTCGTGTCGCTCCCCCTCTCGCTCCTGATCGCGCTCGCGCTGCTCGTGACGAGCGGACCGCCGCTCACCTACCGCGGAGAGCGCGTGGGCCGCGGCGGGCGCGTGTTCACCATGCTCAAGTTCCGCACCTTGCGGCGCGGCGCCGAGCAGCGGCTCGGCCCCTACCTCGGCGACGAGCTCGTCCGCCGCACGCGCGAGGAGTACACGCCGATCGGGCGCTGGCTCCGCGCCACGCAGCTCGACGAGATCCCGCAGTTCTGGAACGTGCTGCGGGGGGACATGAGCCTCGTCGGGCCGCGACCGATCCGGCCGCGCTTCTTCGAGGAGCTCGGCGCCGCGCTCCCGGCCTACTGGCAGCGCCTCGTCGTGCGCCCCGGGCTCACGGGCTTTGCGCAGGTGCGCAAGGGCTACGAGACCTCGATGGCGGAGAAGCTCGCCCACGACGTCGAGTGGATCGCCGACCGCTCCGTGCGGCTCTACCTGCGCACGCTCGCGGCGACGGGCTGGCGGGTGCTGCGGCAGTCGCTGCGCGGCCTCCTGCGCCCGGCCGAATGAGCAGCCGACGAGTCCTGGGGCGCGAGCACCTCGCCCTCGGCGGCCCGAGCGGTCGCCCCGCCGGGACGACCCTGAAGGCGCCGTAGACTCCGGCCCATGTGCGGCATCTGCGGGATCGCCTCGGAGAGCGGCGCTGTCGACCGCGGCCGGCTCGCCGCGATGAGCGCGACGCTCGTCCACCGTGGCCCCGACAGCGAAGGCAGCTTTTGCGAGGGCGGGATCGGCCTCGCCGCCAGGCGCCTCTCGATCATCGACCTCGAGACGGGCGACCAGCCGCTGACGAACGAGGACGGCTCGGTCGTCGTCGTGCAGAACGGCGAGATCTACAACTACCGCGAGCTGCGCCGGGAGCTCGAGCGGGAGGGGCACACGTTCCGCACCCGCGGTGACACCGAGGTGCTCGCCCACCTCTACGAGCAGGAGGGCGAGGGCTTCGCCGGACGCCTCCGCGGCATGTTCGCACTCGCGCTCTGGGACGCCCGGCGCGGACGGCTCGTGCTCGCGCGCGACCGCTTCGGGATCAAGCCGCTCCTCTACCGGGCCCGCGGCCGGGAGCTCGCCTTCGCCTCCGAGCTGCGCGCGCTCCCCCGGGGTGAGATCGACCTCGACGCGCTCGAGGCGTTCCTCGCGCTCAACACCGTCCCGGCGCCCCTGACGATCTTCCGCGAGACGCGCAAGCTCCCGCCCGGGCATCTCCTCGTCTGGGAGGACGGCGCCCACCGGCTCGAGCGCTTCGCGCGCCCCGCGCCCGCGAGCGCCGCGGACGTCCGCACGAACGGGGAGGCCGAGCTCGCCGCCGAGCTCAGGGAGCGGCTCCGCGACTCGGTGCGCGCCCACCTCGTGAGCGACGTCCCGGTCGGCGTGCTCCTCTCGGGCGGCGTCGACTCGGCCCTGCTCGCCGCGCTCGCCGCGCAGGAGGGCGCCCGCCCGCTGCGCACGTTCTCGATCGGCTTCGAGGAGCGAAGCTTCGACGAGCTCGGCGACGCGCGCCTCGTCGCCGAGCGCTACGGCACCGAGCACCGCGAGCTCGTGCTGCGGCCCGACGCCGCGAGCCTCCTGCCGGTGCTCGCCGAGGCGTTCGACGAGCCGTTCGCGGATTCCTCGGCCCTGCCCACCTACCTCGTCTCCCAGCTGGCCGCCGGGGAGGTGAAGGTCGCGCTCTCGGGCGAGGGCGGCGACGAGCTGTTCGGCGGCTACTACACCTATGCGGCCGACCTCCTCGCGAGCCGCGTGGGCGGCCTCGCGCGCCTCGCGCGCCCGCTCGTCGAGCTCCTGCCGAGCTCGAGCGCGCGTGCGAGCCTCGACTTCCGGGCCAAGCGCTTCGTCCGCTCGGCCCATCTGCCGCCGCTCGAGCGCCACCACGGCTGGAAGGAGATCTTCTCGCGGGAGGCGCGCACCGAGCTGACCGGAAGGCACTCCCCCTTCGACCCGGTCGATCTCCTGCGCGACCGCTTCGCCGAGACCGAAGGCGCCGAGCTCCTCGCCCGCCTGCAGGACGTCGACCTCGGCCTCTACCTCGTGGACGACCTCCTCGTGAAGACCGACCGCGCCTCGATGGCGCACTCGCTGGAGGCGCGCGTCCCGTTCCTCGACACGGCGGTCAGCGACCTCGCGCTCGCGCTGCCGACGCGGCAGAAGGTGCACCGCCTGCGCAAGAAGGTGCTGCTGCGGAAAGCGGCCGAGCCGCTGCTGCCGGAGCGGATCGTCGCCGGCAAGAAGCGCGGCTTCTCGATTCCCGCCGCCGCCTGGCTGCGCGCCGACCTCGAGCCGTTCGCCCGCGAGACGCTCTCATCGGCGACGCTCCGGCGCCAGGGCTTCTTCGATCCTGCCGCGGTCGAGCGGTTGATCGACGCGCACGTCGCCCGCCGCGACGACCTGAGCCGGCAGCTGTGGGGGCTGCTCGCGTTCACGCTGTGGCACGAGGCTCACGTCGAGGCGCCCCCGAGCGCCGCCCCGGCCCGCGCCGCGCTCGAGGGGATCGTGCGGTAGCGCCTGTGCGGGTCTGGATCGACATGACGGCCTCGGCGCACGTGCTCGTGTTCCGGCCCCTGATCGCCCTCCTGCGCGCGCGCGGCGACGAGGTGGAGATCACCGCACGCGACTACGCCCAGACCCTGCAGCTGCTCGAGCTGCACGGGCTCGAGGCGGAGGTGATCGGCCGTCACGGTGGCCGCTCGCGGCTCGGCAAGGCGCGCTCGCTCGGCTCCCGCCTCGGCGCGCTGCGCCGCTGGGCCTCCGGACGCGGGTTCGACGTCGCGCTCGCCCACGGCTCGCACGAGCTGACGATGACGGCGCGGCGGCTCGACATCCCGAGCTCCACCACGTTCGACTACGAGTTCGCGTGGCTGCAGCACCAGCTCGGCTGCCGGGCCGCGACCAGGGTGGTCGTGCCGGACGCGATCCCGCTCGACCGGCTTGCACGCTACGGCGCCGAGTCGCCGAAGCTCCTGCGCTACGCGGGGCTCAAGGAGGAGTACTACCTCGCCGACTTCGAGCCGGACGCGTCCGTGCCCGGGCAGCTCGGCGTCGACCCGACCCGGGTCCTCGTCGCCCTGCGCCCGCCGCCGGACGTCTCGCTCTACCACCGCCGCTCGAACCCCCTCTTCCCGCAGGTGCTCGAGCTCCTCGGCCGCCGCCAGGACGTCCATGCGGTCGTCCTCCCCCGCACCCACGAGCAGCGCGACTACGTCCGCGGGCTCGATCTGCCCTCGGTGATCGTGCCCGAGCGCGCCGTCGACGCGCAGAGCCTGATCGCGCTCGCCGACGTCGTCGTCTCGGCCGGAGGGACGATGAACCGCGAGGCGGCGGCACTCGGGGTACCCGTCTACACGACCTACGGAGGGAGGCTCGGCGGCGTCGACGAGGAGCTGATCCGCGACGGACGACTCGTGCCGCTCTCCGATCCGCGCGCGCTCGAGCTACGCAAGCGGGAGGCGGACGCCCATCTGCGCCAGCGCCGCGAGCCGGCGGCGATGCTCGAGCTTCTGCTCTCGGCGCTCGAGGCGTGATCGCGGACTAGGATCGACCCCGTCCGGCGTCTCGGGGAGGGGAGAAAGGCATGCGGATCTCACGCAGATGGAGGAGGGCGCTCGCCCTCGGTGGATCGCTCGCGCTCGCGGCAGCGCTCGCGACGGGCGCGGCAGGAGGCGGCGGCGCGGGCTTCAAGACCTCGGCGGCGCCGATGCTCGCGGGCGTCGCTGCGGGGGTCGAGGTCGAGCCGATCATCACGGTCGGCGAGCGGCTGCGCAGCGGGTACCGCTTCGAGTCGCTCCCCGACGGGATCTCGCTGCGCGGGCGGGGCGCGGGTCGGGTCGACCTGTACGTCAACCACGAGACGTCTCTCGTGCCCTTCCCCGTGCCGATCAGCGACTTCACCAACGCGATGGTGAGTCGGCTGACGCTGAGCCGGCAGAGCCGAGGCGTGCTGCAGGGCAGCTACGTGATTCCGAGCAGCGCGAACTACCAGCGCTTCTGCTCGAACTTCCTCGCGGGCCGCGAGCACGGCTTCGAGCGGCCGCTGCTCTTCACGAACGAGGAGGCGACAGACCTGGTCAACAGGACGGGCACCGCCTGGCCCGCGGGACCCGGGGCCGAGCAGGCCGGGGTCGTCGTGGCGTACGACATCCGCTCCGGCCGGTACCGCCCCATCTACGGCATGGGTCGCCACAATCACGAGAACTCGGTCGCGCTCCCCGGCTTCGGCCATCCGGTCGTGCTCTCCGGCGACGACACCTTCTCCGCGCCGGCTTCCCAGCTCTACCTGTACTCGGCAGACGACGGCGACGACGTCTGGCGCGACCGCGGCAAGCTGCTCGCGTTCAAGTCGAGCGACCCGGACGTCAACGACTACGGCGATCTCGGGCCGGAGGACACGACCGACGGCTCGTTCGTCCCGGTGCCGCGGGAGGTCGCGCGGGGCGACCAGACGGCGCTCGAGAGCTGGTCGAACGCGAACGGGGTCTTCCAGTTCATCCGCGTTGAGGACATCGCCTACGACCGCGAGTACCCGTTCATCGTCTACTTCGCAGACACGGGCGAGCCCCGGGCAGTCGCGGATCCCGCGACCGGCCGCCTGCGCCGCGGCCCGGCGGGCACGACGGGGCCCTTTCCGAACGGCCGTGTCTTCCAGATGGTGCTCGACCCCGACGACCCCACCGAGGTGCTCAGCCTCTCGGTTCTGATCGACGGGGACGCGCGCGGGGCGGCGAGCGCGGGGGCGCTCGATCTGATCCACAACCCGGACAACCTCGAGACGACGGAGCGCAGCCTCCTGATCCAGGAGGACCCGGGCAGCCAGAACCAGTACGCGGCGAGCAACCCGAACGGGACGACCGCGCGCATCTGGCGCTACGACCTCGAGACGGAGAAGCTCACGGTCGTAGCCCGTGTCGACCAGTCACAGGATCCCGCGGCCCGGCAGGGCGCGTGGGAGTCGAGCGGGATCGTCGACGCCTCGGAGGCGTTCGGGCCCGGGGCGTTCCTGCTGGACGTGCAGGCCGGCACGCTCGTGCTCGACCGGGAGGTGACGCCGACGGTCACCTACGAGCGGGAGGGCGGCCAGCTCCTGCTCGTACGTATCCCGGAGCGGTAGGGGAGTAGGCGAAGGCGCCGGCGCGGTCCCCGCGGGCGCGCCGGTGCCCCTGCTCGAAGGTCAGTCGACGGGCGCGGCGGCCGGCTCGCGCACGTCCGCGTGCCTCGGCTCGCGCACGATCGCCGAGAGCCGCGCCACGAGCTGCAGCGTGTCGCCCTCGCCCACGAGGCGCTCGAGCTCGGCGAGCTCGCCCTCCAGCCACCGTGCGTCGATCACGGGCCAGGTGACGCGCAGGATCTTCGGGTGGGCGGTCGGGGTGACCGTCTCCGTCTCGCTCCAGAGCTCCTCGTGCAACTTCTCGCCCGCGCGCGCGCCGACGAACTCGATCCGCACGTCGCGGTCGGGGTCGCGCCCGGACAGCCGGATCATGTTCCG